>NZ_BAAGVK010000015.1:0-151400 GCF_054780915.1 Hydrogenophaga aquatica
CATGCCCACCGGGCTCAACAACCAGGGGAGCATTGTGAGTGTTGTGTTCCACACGAAATGACGAAGGACCGTGGAGAGTGGGTGACAGCGCTTCACTGTAGAGACGGGGCATCCCTCGGCAAACGAATGAATACCGGTATGCATAGAGCGAAATGTTTTGCGCATGTGCAAATGCGAAACGCTTCTTCCATCCCTTTCTTGCCGACTAAAGACATGCGGATTGCTTCGTTGTAAGCGCGGCACGTGGAACCTAGAGTGAATGGGCATTCATCAACCCACTGGAGTTCACACATGTCCAAACTCAACGACATCGGTTTGCCTTACACACGCTTTGGCGTGGAGCCCTACACGCCCAACATAGGCGCGGTCATTCACGGGCTCGATCTGCGGCAGCCTCTCGACGGTTCCACGCAGGAGGAGCTGCGCCGTGCGCTGGCCGAACACGAGGTCCTCTTCTTTCGCGATCAGCATCTGACACCGCAGCAGCACATCGCCTTCACGCGAACCTTCGGCGGCGTGGCCGAGGTGAAAGCATTCTTTCCACGCGTCGAAGGCCACCCCGAGATCGAGATCGTCGAGAGCACAGCCGAACGGCCCAAGGCATCCAACAACTGGCATGCCGACATCACCTGGCGTGAGCAGCCACCGTTGGGCACCAGCCTGTACGCGCAGGTGATTCCTGCCAGTGGCGGAGACACCTTGTGGGCCAGCCTGACCAAAGCCTACGAGAGCCTGCCGTCGGCCTTGCAGGCCTACCTGGAGACGCTCACCGCCGTGCATACCTGGGAAATCAGCGGCTGGACGGAATACCTGCTCAACAAGGACGCCAGCGGTGAGCAATTGCGCGAGGCGCGCGCCAAATACCCGCCCGTGGAGCACCCCGTGGTTCGTGTGCACCCCGTGACGGGCAAGAAGATCCTTTACGTCAACTCCACCTTCACCAGCCACATCAAGGGCCTGCCTCGTGCGCAGAGCGATGCCGTGCTGACGCAACTGTTCGACCTGGCCAAGGTGCCGGAATTTCAGGCGCGCCTGCGTTGGGCACCGGGCACGCTCGCGGTTTGGGACAACCGTTCAACCCAGCACTACGCCGTGGGCGACTTCTTCCCGCAGCACCGCAAGCTGCACCGCATCACCATCACCACCGACAAGGCCTTTTGATTCAGGCGGGAGCATCAACATCATGACTCAACGCAAACTGCGCCTGGGCGCCTTCATCATGGCCACAGGCCATCACATCGCCGCCTGGCGGCATCCTGGCTCGCAGGCAGACGCCGGGGTCAACATCGACCACTACATTGAACTCGCGCAAACGGCAGAACGCGGCTTGTTCGACCAGGTGTTTGTGGCTGACAGTCCTGGCATCTGGCACCAGGGCACCGAGGAGTCGCTCAGCCGCCAGGGCAGGTTGTCGCACTTCGAGCCGGTCACCCTGTGGGCGGCGCTTTCAGCGGTCACGCGCCATATCGGGTTTGTGGCCACCGCGTCCACCACTTATGAAGACCCGTACCTCTTGGCGCGCAAGTTCGCATCGCTGGACCACATCAGCAAAGGGCGTGCGGCCTGGAACGTCGTCACCACCAGTGCCGAGAACGTTCACGGCAACTTTGGGCTCGACCAGCACCCCGACCCCGCTACCCGTTACCAACGCGCCCACGAGTTTGTGGATGTGGTCAAGGGTTTGTGGGACAGCTTTGACGATGACGCGTTCATCAGGGACCCGGTTTCGGGCCGTTACTTCGATCCGTCCAAGTTGCACGAACTCAATCACATCGGCAAGTTCCTGCGGGTCAAAGGGCCCCTCAACATCGAGCGGCCTCCGCAGGGCTACCCGGTCATCGTGCAAGCAGGCTCTTCCGAGGACGGCAAGGAACTTGCCGCCGCCACCGCTGAAGCGATATTCACCGCTTGGACCAGCCTGCCCGAGGCACAGGCGTTCTACCGTGACGTGAAGGGGCGCCTGGCCAAGTACGGAAGGCGGCCCGACCAGCTTGTGGTCATGCCAGGCATTTCGCCCGTCATCGGCCGCACCGAGGTCGAGGCACAGGCCAAGTGGGCAGAACTGCAGGCGCTGATTCATCCCTCCGTGGGGCTTGCAACGCTGGCGCCCTTCTGGCCGGGTGAGGATCTGACGAAATGGCGGCTCGACGCACCGCCGCCCTACTACCCGGAGCCGCCCAAAGGCGTGAACAGCCGTGCTCACGTCGTGATCGAACTTGCCCGCCGCGAGCGCTACACCGTGCGCCAGCTTTACGAATACCTGGCCGGTGCGCGCGGACACTGGGTGGTCATCGGCACGCCCCAGACGATTGCCGACCGCATGCAGGAGTGGTTCGAAAACGGTGCGGCTGACGGCTTCAACGTCATGCCTCCGGTGTTGCCGCAGTCCTTGAACGAGTTTGTGGATCTGGTGGTGCCGGAGCTGCAGAAGCGAGGGTTGTTCCGCACCGAGTACGAAGGGCGCACCTTGCGCGAAAACCTCGGGCTGGAGCGGCCGCAAAGCCGGCACGCCGCACGGCAGCCCAAGGTGGCTTGATATGAGGGATGGGTGCGGCATGCGCGATGCCGCACCCATTCATTTTCTGGGCATCAGGATTGCAGCAGCGCCTGCTGCACCACATCGTGCGTCAGCGTCGGCACAAAGGTTTCAATGAAACCATAGGCAAACCCGGGCAGCCAATGGCTTTTGGCAATGCCCAGGCGTGTCAGGTTGATGGGGAACAGGTGGCCAGCGTCCAGCATGCCCAGGTGCTGGTCGCGCTCCTCGTCCAGGGCAATGGAAGCGACGATGCCCACGCCCATCTCCAGTTCCACGTAAGTCTTGATGACGTCCGCGTCCATGGCCGTCAGCACCACCTCGGGTTGCAATCCGGCTGTGGCGAAGGCATTGTCAATGTGGGAGCGTCCGGTGTAGCCCACCTCGTAGGTAATGATGGGAAACCGCACCAGGTCGTGCAGCGTCACCTCGCGGCCCAGTTCCAGCAGCGGGTGTGCCTTCGGTACCACGATGCTGTGTGACCAGCGGTAGCAGGGCAGTGTCACCAGCTGTTCGTATTCGGCCAGCGCTTCGGTCGCCACGCCAATGTCTGCTTCGCCAGACAGCAGCATCTCGGCCACCTGCTTGGGCGAGCCTTGGTGCAGGTGCAGGGTCACCTTCGGGTAACGCTTGCGGAAGTCCTTCACCACATGGGGCAGGGCGTACCGTGCCTGCGAGTGTGTGGCGGCAATCGAAAGCCTGCCTTCCTCGCGGCCCTGCAGATCCTGCCCGGCACGGCGCAGGTTTTCGCTCTCCTGCAACACTCGCTCCACGATGGGCAGCAGCGTCTTGCCCGCCGTGGTCAAACCTAGCAGGCGCTTGCCGGAACGCACGAACAGTTCCACACCCAGTTCCTCTTCCAACTCCCGCACCTGACGGCTCACGCCTGGTTGGGATGTGTGAAGGGCCAGGGCTACCTCGGTCAGGTTGAAGCCGCAGCGGACGGCCTCGCGCACGGAGCGCAGTTGCTGAAAGTTCATGAAACGCTCGTGTAAACAGGCATGCGGCCCGCAAGGCCGCATGACCATCAGAAACAGAATTGTTCAGATCTTGGCCAGAGAGACTTCAGTGGATTTCACCAGCGCCACCACGTCTGAGCCGATTTTCAGCTCCAGTGCGTCCACCGAGCGGGTGGTGATGACGGATGTGACGATGCCCCATGGCGTTTCCACGTCGATCTCGGAGACCACATCTCCCCGGATGATTTCCTTGACTTTGCCTTTGAACTGGTTGCGGACATTGATGGCTTGGATGGACATGACAGTTTCCTCGGTTGGGTTGAAAAGAGAATTCAGAACAGGCCTAGCGCCCGCAGCAGCATCAACACCCCGGACACCAGCGCACAGACGCCCACCAGGATGTACACCGCCGTCTCCAGCGGCGCCATCTTTTCCGACTCTGGTGCGTCAAGTCCGTGGCGGCTCAGGTGGTTGGGAATGTCATCGTGCAGGCTCATGGGAGAAGTCCTCGTGACGTGTTCACACGCTGTAGAGGGCGGCGGCAAAAGGCACAGGCTCGAACCCCGTTGCCACTGGCGGACGCAGGCCTTCGGCCAGCAATGCAGTCACGGCATCGTCCAGCCGCTGATCAATGTCGGCGGCTGGCAGGTAGAGACCGTCATCGGTCTTGGGTATCTGCGCGTCGGTGGCGTACACACCAGGCAGGATGTGCCGCGCCCCCAGCGACTGCAGCACCGGCCGAAGTGCATAGTCCAGCGCGAGCATGTGGTGCGGGCTGCCGCCGGTAGCCAGCGGCAGCACCGCCTTGCCTTTGAGCGCGGTCTGGGGCAGCAGGTCGAGAAAGACCTTCAGCACACCACTGTAAGCTGCCTTGTAGACCGGCGTGGCAATGACCAATGCATCGGCGTTTTCAACCTGCGCAATCGCTCGGGTGATGCTTTTGTGGCCCCAGTCTGCCAGCAGCAAGGCCTGCGGCGAGAGGTCGCGTATGTGCAGGCGCCCAACATGCAGACGGCGCGGGTCTGCTTTGCGGCGCAGCCTTTCTGCCACACCATCCAGCAGCGCCGCGGAGCGGGAGTGCTCAGACGGACTGCCTGCGATCAGGAGAATGCTCATGGCTGGCTCCTTGGGGTGACAGATGTTTATTTCTTGGTGTAGATCTGGTCAAACGTGCCGCCATCCACAAAGTGCGCCTTGGCGGCGGCATCCCAGCCGCCGAACGCCTGGTCGATGGTGAACAGGTTGATCTTCGGCAGCTGCTTGGCGTACTTGGCCTGGGCTTTTTCAGAGCGCGGGCGGTAGAAGTTCTTGCCGATGATGTCCTGCGCTTCCTCGCTGTAGAGGAACTTCAGGTATTCCTCGGCCACGGCGCGCGTTCCCTTCTTGTCGACGTTCTTGTCCACCACCGTCACGGCCGGCTCTGCCAGGATGGACAGCGATGGGTAGATGAAATCCACCTTGTTGCCGAACTCCTTTTCCAGCAGGTAGGCCTCGTTCTCCCACGAGATGAACACATCACCTTGTCCACGCTGTGCGAAGGTGATGGACGAGCCGCGTGCCCCGGTGTCCAGCACGGGCACGTTGGCATAGAGCTTGGCCACGAAGTCCTTGGCTTTGGCGTCTCCACCATACTTGCGCTTGGCAAATTCCCAGGCTGCCAGGTAGTTCCAGCGCGCGCCGCCTGAGGTCTTGGGGTTGGGGGTGATCACCTTCACGTCCGCGCGCACCAGGTCGTCCCAGTCCTTGATGTTTTTCGGGTTGCCCTGGCGCACCACCAACACAATGGTGGAGGTGTAGGGCGAGCTGTTCTGCGGCAGGCGCTTCTGCCAATCCTTCGGTATCCAGTTGCCGTTGGCATGCAAGGCGTCGGTGTCACCCGCCAGGGCCAGGGTGGCCACGTCGGCGTCCAGCCCGTCGATGATGGAGCGCGCCTGCTTGCCCGAGCCGCCGTGGGACTGTTTGATGGTCACGTCCTGGCCGGTCTTGGCCTTCCAGTGCTTGGCGAAGGCGGCGTTGTATTCGACGTACAGCTCGCGTGTCGGGTCGTAAGACACGTTCAGCAGGGTCACGCTGTTCTGTGCCCATGCCGATTGGGTGAGGCCGAGCAATGCCACGGCGGAGGACAGGAGAATCTGGCGGCGTTTCATGGTGTTCCTTTCGGTGTGTGGTCAGATGCCACGCATGATGCCGGTCAGTTCTCAGAACGGGAACGAATAAAAATTCAGTTGTAAATTACAAAATCAACGAATTTGAGGGTGTGACATCCCGTTCGGGCACAAAAAAACCGCCGGGTGTGCCGGCGGTTTTCTTTGGAAGGGCTGAATCACTTCAGCTTGATTTCCTTGTACTCGACGTGCTTGCGAGCCTTGGGATCAAACTTCATGATCGCCATTTTCTCGGGCATCGTCTTCTTGTTCTTGGTGGTCGTGTAGAAGTGACCGGTGCCGGCAGTGGATTCCAGCTTGATTTTTTCGCGTCCGCCTTTGGTTGCCATGGTGCAGCTCCTTTAAATCAGGCTTGGCCACGTGCGCGCAGGTCGGCGAGCACAGCGTCGATACCGTTCTTGTCGATCAGGCGCAGGGCGGCGCCGGAGACGCGCAGGCGCACCCAGCGGTTCTCGCTCTCGACCCAGAAACGGCGGGATTGCAGGTTCGGCAGGAACCGGCGCTTGGTTTTGTTGTTGGCGTGGGAAACGTTGTTCCCGACCATGGGCTTCTTGCCCGTGACTTCGCAAACGCGTGCCATGATGGACACTCCAGTAAAAAATTAACGGCTTGCGCCGCACCTCGCCCGTGTCCTGTGTTGTGCCGCCTGCCCCACGGTTTTCGCAAACGGTGTGGACGGCTCCGGCTCGCGGGCGGTGAATTTTCTTGCCCCAAGGCAGGCCCATGAAGAAACCTTGCCCAAAAGCAAAACGCGAATTATAGCTTGCTTATCAAGGGCTTGGCAAGCAAGCCCTTGGGCGCGTCAGCCTGCGTGCTGCTCCAGGAAGCGCTGGGCGTCCAGCGCGGCCATGCAGCCCGTGCCTGCGCTGGTGATGGCCTGGCGGTAGATGTGGTCCTGCACGTCGCCAGCGGCGAACACGCCCGGCACGGTGGTCTGCGTGGCGAAGCCATTCTGGCCGCCCTGGGTGATCAGGTAGCCGTCTTTCATCTCCAGCTGGCCTTTGAAGATTTCGGTATTCGGGCTGTGGCCAATGGCGATGAAGCAGCCCTGCAGCTTGATCTCCTCGGTGGCGCCGGTCTGCACGTTCTTGATGCGGATGCCCGTGACGCCCGTGGCGTCGCCCAGCACCTCGTCCAGCACGTTGAACACCTTCAGTTCGATCTTGCCTTCGGCCACCTTCTCCATCAGCTTGTCGACCAGGATGGCCTCGGCGCGGAAGGTGTCGCGGCGGTGCACCAGGGTTACCTTGCTGGCGATGTTGGACAGGTACAGCGCCTCTTCCACGGCAGTGTTGCCGCCACCGATCACGCAGACCTCCTGGCCCCGGTAGAAAAAGCCGTCGCAGGTGGCGCATGCGCTCACGCCCTTGCCCATGAAGGCTTCCTCGGATGGCAGCCCCAGGTAACGGGCAGACGCGCCGGTGGCGATGATCAGCGAATCACAGGTGTAGGTGCCGCTGTCGCCCGTCAGCGTGAACGGGCGCTTGGACAGGTCCACGGCGTTGATGTGGTCGAAGACGATCTCGGTCTTGAAGCGCTCTGCGTGTTCCAGGAAGCGCTGCATCAGCTCGGGGCCCTGCACGCCATGCACGTCGGCGGGCCAGTTGTCCACCTCGGTGGTGGTCATCAGCTGGCCGCCCTGGGCCATGCCAGTGACGAGCACGGGATTGAGGTTGGCGCGCGCGGCATAGACGGCGGCGGTGTAGCCGGCCGGGCCGGAACCGAGGATCAGGACTTTGGCGTGTTTCATCTTGGCAGGGGGAGGCGTTTCTGGTCAGGCGCTATTGTAGAAAGCCCTTGTCCGCCCCGGTGCAGGCGCGGGTTTGGCGGTTCTGTCAGAGCATGTGCCCGGCATGGCCGTGGCTGGCCGGGGTGGGTTAAGCTTGAGCCTTGCATTTATGACGTATTCGCTCAATACCCTCAACGCCGACACGGCGCGTCCGCCCTCCAGCGGCCTGTCGCGTTTCGCTCAGGAAATCGGCCTGGTCTTCGGTGCGGCACTGCTGCTGTTCTGGCTCGTCGCTCTCCTGAGCCATTCCCCCGCCGACCCGGCATGGTCAACCTCCGGCAGGCCGGCCACCCTGCACAACTGGGGCGGGCAGTTGGGGGCCTGGGTTGCCGACATCAGCTACTACCTGTTCGGTTTTTCCGTCTGGTGGTGCGTGCTGGCTGCCTGGCGCACCTGGCTGGCGGCACTGGCGCGCTGGTTGCGCGGCCCGCTGCCGCAGGAGGCACATGACCCCGATCGCTGGTGGCACCAGCCGAATGCGCAGGGTGTGCTTTATGCGCTGGCGCTGGTGGCGTTGCTGAGCGCCAGCGCCACCCTGGAATGGACCCGGTTGCACCGCTGGGACGCCGTTTTGCCGGGGTCGTCCGGGGGTGTTCTCGGGGCGCTGCTGGGGGAGGTTGCTGTTCGCTGGCTGGGTGCCACGGGCTCGGCGCTGCTGGCCTTGAGCCTGCTGGTGTTCACCGTGGCCCGCGTGTTCCGCTTTTCCTGGGGGCAGGTGGCCGAAGGGCTGGGCGAACGCCTGGACCGCTGGTTCGAATCCCGCAGGGAGCGCCGCGAGGCCGACGAGGACGTGCGCATCGGCCAGCAGGCCGCGCGCGAGCGTGAGCGGGAAGAGGCGGCCGAATTTGCCGAACGGGTGGAGCCCGCTCCGTGGGAGGACGACGTGGCTCCGGCGCCCGAGCGCCCGGTCAAACCGGCCAAGGCGCCCAAGCCGGTGCAGATCATCGAGCCCACCCTGGCCGAAGTGCCACAGAGCACACGCGTGGTCAAGGAGCGCCAGAAGCCCCTGTTCGCAGAAATGCCTGACTCCAAGCTGCCGCAGGTGGATCTGCTCGACGCCCCCGGCAAGCAGCAGGCCAGCGTGGCGCCCGAGACGCTGGAGATGACCAGCCGCCTGATCGAGAAGAAGCTGCGCGACTTTGGCGTGGAGGTGGTGGTGGTGGCGGCACAGCCCGGCCCGGTCATCACCCGTTACGAGATCGAACCCGCCACTGGCGTCAAGGGCTCGCAGATCGTCAACCTCGCCAAGGACCTGGCTCGCTCACTGTCGCTGGTGTCCATCCGCGTGATCGAGACCATTCCCGGCAAGAACCTGATGGCGCTGGAGCTGCCCAATGCCAAGCGCCAGACCATCCGCCTGAGCGAGATTCTGGGTTCGCAGGTGTACAACGACGCCAAGAGCCTGCTCACCATGGGCCTGGGCAAGGACATTGCGGGCGTGCCCGTGGTGGCTGACCTGGCCAAGATGCCGCACTGTCTGGTGGCGGGCACCACCGGTTCGGGCAAGTCGGTGGGTATCAATGCCATGATCCTGAGCCTGCTCTACAAGGCAGACGCCAAGGACGTGCGCCTGCTGCTGATCGACCCCAAGATGCTGGAACTCAGTGTCTACGAGGGCATTCCGCACCTGCTGGCCCCCGTGGTGACTGACATGAAGCAGGCCGCGCACGGCCTCAACTGGTGTGTGGGCGAGATGGAAAAACGCTACCGCCTGATGAGCAAGGTAGGGGTGCGCAACCTGGCGGGCTTCAACGCCAAGATCGACGAGGCCAAGGCGCGAGGTGAATCCGTGCCCAACCCTTTCAGCCTTACACCCGAGCAGCCCGAGCCGCTGGAGCGTCTGCCTTACATCGTGGTGGTCATCGACGAACTGGCCGACCTGATGATGGTGGTGGGCAAGAAGATCGAGGAACTCATTGCTCGCCTGGCGCAGAAGGCCCGGGCGGCAGGTATTCACCTGATTCTGGCCACCCAGCGCCCCAGTGTGGATGTGATCACTGGCCTCATCAAGGCCAACATCCCCACGCGCATCAGCTTCCAGGTGTCCAGCAAGATCGACAGCCGCACCATCCTCGACCAGATGGGCGCCGAGGCCCTGCTGGGCATGGGCGACATGCTCTACATGCCCAGCGGCACGGGCTTTCCCACCCGTGTGCACGGCGCTTTCGTGAGTGACGACGAGGTGCACCGTGTGGTCGCCTACCTGAAGGAACAGGGTGGGGAGCCGGACTACATTGACGGCGTGCTGGAAGGCGGCGCTGGTGACGGCGAGGGCGGCGGCGCCGACCTGTTCGGCGAAGGCGGCGGTGACGGCGAGAAGGACCCGCTTTACGACCAGGCCGTGGCCATCGTGCTGCAGGACCGCAAGGCCAGCATCAGCTACGTGCAGCGCAAGCTCAAGATCGGCTACAACCGCGCAGCGCGGCTGCTGGAGGACATGGAGAACGCGGGCCTGGTCAGCGCGCTCACGTCCAGCGGGCAGCGCGACATCCTGGTAGCGCCGCGCGGTGACTGACGCATGGCCCTGGCGTTTACAGGGCCTTACACCTTGACCCTGGCCGGACGGAACCCGCGCCGCCAGCCTCTGCTCTGACGATCCATGCGCAACCTCAAGACATTTCTGGTTCTGGCCACCGCCGCTTTGTTGGCCTTGTCCGGCCCCGCCCGGGCCGACGGCCTGAGCGACCTGGAGGCCTTCCTGAAGCAGACCCAGCAGGGGCGAACGACGTTCACCCAGGTGGTGACACCACCGAAGAAGGACGGTCAGGCGCAGCCGCGCAGCAAGACCAGTAGCGGCACCTTCGAGTTCCAGCGCCCGGACCGCTTCCGCTTTGAATACACCAAACCTTTTGAGCAGACCATCGTGGCCGATGGGCAGACCCTGTGGCTGTACGACGTGGATCTGAACCAGGCCAGCTCACGCAAGCAGCAGGAGGTGCTGGGCAACACCCCGGCGGCGCTGCTGGCCGCTGCGGCCGACCTGAAGGCACTAAGCAGGGTGTTTGAACTCAGCAGCGTGGCCAGCCAGGACGGCACGAATTGGGTGCAGGCGGTGCCGCGCCAGCGCGACGGCCAGCTGCAGCAGGTGCGCATCGGCTTCAAGGATGGTCAGCTCGCGGCACTGGACATTCTGGACAGCTTCGGCCAGCGCTCACTCATGACGTTTGGCACCATCGATACCCAGACCCCATTCAAGCCCGGGCACTTCCGCTTTACGCCGCCAGCTGGCGCCGAGGTCTTGAAGCAGTAAAGCGATTCAGGCCGACTTGCAGACCAGTTCCAGGTGCTCCACCACGGGCGGCTGCAGGAAGTAGGGGCCGACGATGGCGCGCCACTCGGTGAACGCCTCGGATTGGCGGAATCCGACGGTGTGGTCTTCCAGCGTGGTCCAGTAGATCATCAGCACGTAGCGGCCAGGGGTTTCCTGGCTGCGGTTGACCTTGTAGCCGCAAAAGCCCTTGGCCTTTGCAATCACGGTGGACGCGCCCCGTTCGATGGCGGCTTCGAAGTCGGCGGCGCGGCTGGGGTCGATGCGGATGTCTGCGTGTTCAAGGATCATGGTTTGCGCGGGTTGTGACGAAAACAGCCCTGCATTGTCCGTCAAGCTGGCGGCGCCGGGCTGGGACACAATCGGGGCAAAGCACCTGCATACGATCCCACCATCCCGTGACAGTGAACGTCCCACACATTCCCCTGGCTGAACGCCTGCGTCCCCGCAACCTGTCCGAGGTCATCGGCCAGCAGCATCTGCTGGGTGAGGGCATGCCTCTGCGCATGGCGTTCGAGTCCGGCCGGCCTCACAGCTGCATTCTGTGGGGGCCGCCGGGTGTGGGCAAGACCACGATCGCCCGCCTGATGGCGCAGGCGTTCGATGCCCAGTTCATTGCCATCAGCGCGGTGCTCGGCGGGGTCAAGGACATCCGCGATGCAGTGGAAAAGGCCGAGCACGCGCGCACGGGTTTGCACGCGCAGCCCACCATCGTGTTCGTGGATGAGGTGCACCGCTTCAACAAGAGCCAGCAGGACGCCTTTTTGCCACACGTGGAAAGCGGCCTGTTCACCTTCGTGGGTGCCACGACCGAAAACCCATCGTTCGAGGTGAATTCCGCACTGCTGTCGCGTGCGGCGGTTTACGTGCTGCAGCCCTTGTCTGAAGCCGATCTTGACCAGCTGATCCAGCGCGCGCAGGCCCTGGGGGCGGTGCCCGAACTGGAAGATGCCGCCCGCCACCGCCTGCTGGCGTATGCCGATGGTGATGCACGCCGTTTGCTGAACACCCTTGAGACCCTGGCCGTGACGGCGCAGGCCCAGGGCATCGGCGAAATCAGTGATGCATGGCTTGTGAAGGTGCTGGGCGAGCGCATGCGCCGCTACGACAAAGGGGGCGAGCAGTTCTACGACACCATCAGCGCCTTGCACAAAAGCGTGCGTGGCTCGGACCCCGACGCGTCACTTTACTGGTTCGTGCGCATGCTCGACGGTGGGACCGACCCGCGCTACATGGCGCGCCGCTTCATCCGCATGGCGGCGGAAGACATCGGTCTGGCCGATCCGCGTGCCCTGCGGCTGGCGCTGGACGCCGCCGAGGTGTACGAGCGCCTGGGCAGCCCGGAAGGCGAGCTGGCGTTGGCCGAGTGCGTGGTGTACCTGGCCGTGGCCCCCAAGAGCAATGCGGTCTACAAGGCGTTCAACCAGGCTAAGGCCTTCGTCAAGCAGGATGGCACCCGCCCGGTGCCCATGCACCTGCGCAATGCACCCACCAAGCTGATGAAGGAGCTGGACTACGGCAAGGGCTACCGCTACGCTCACGACGAGCCCGGCGCCTTTGCCGCCGGGGAGCGGTATTTCCCCGACCAGATGGCGCCTCAACGCTTCTACGAACCGGTGCCGCGCGGTCTGGAAATCCGCATTGGCGATAAGCTGAGGGAGCTTCGTGAGCGTAATGATAAGTTAACCTAATGATTTGGTCTTCTTGCTGATGGAGTGAGACTCGGCCCGGAAATTGCAGGGTAAACCCGAACGGGGCTGGGGCAAATACTCAGGCCGTCACTTCGGGGCATGGCTAAAATCCGCGCACCGACCCGCCACCAGCCTGCACGATTAGGCTCAAGAGGCGGGTTTTTTGTAGACCCGTGGGTAAGACGCACGGGTGGACAAGTCCCACACAACGGAGAACTTTGAATGGACATCTTGCTACAGCAGATCATCAACGGTCTGGTGCTGGGCAGCATGTATGCCTTGGTGGCCCTGGGCTACACCATGGTGTACGGCATCATTGGACTCATCAACTTCGCCCACGGCGATGTGTTGATGGTCGGTGCGCTGACCAGCTGGACCATCATCGTGCAGGCGCGCGACGCCATGCCCGGCATGCCTGGGTGGTTGCTGCTCGTCATCTCGGCCGTCATCGCGATGGTCGTTTGCGCGGTGTTGAACTTCAGCATCGAGAAGCTGGCCTACCGGCCGCTGCGCAACTCACCAAGGCTGGCGCCGCTCATCACGGCCATCGGCATGAGCATCTTGCTGCAGACGCTGGCGATGATCATCTGGAAGCCCAACCCCAAGTCCTACCCCACGCTCCTGTCGCAGGACCCCATCCACTTCGGCGGCGCGGTGATCTCCCCCACGCAGCTGACCATCCTGGCCACGACGGCCATCGTGCTGTCGCTGCTGATGTACATCGTGAACAAGACGAACCTGGGCCGCGCCATGCGTGCCACGGCCGAGAACCCGCGTGTCGCGGGTCTGATGGGCATCAAGCCTGACGTCGTCATCTCCGCCACCTTCATCATCGGCGCCATGCTGGCCGCCATCGCCGGCATCATGTGGGCGTCTAACTACGGCACGGTGCAGCACGCCATGGGCTTCATGCCCGGCCTCAAGGCCTTCGTGGCAGCGGTCATGGGCGGCATTGGCAACCTCGCGGGCGCCGTGCTCGGCGGTGTGGCTCTGGGCCTGATCGAGTCTCTGGGTGCAGGCTACCTTGGCCCCCTGACGGGCGGCTTCCTGGGCAGCCAGTACGCCGACATCTTTGCCTTCATCGTGCTGGCACTGGTGCTGACGCTGCGTCCGTCCGGCCTGCTGGGTGAGCGCGTGGCCGACCGTGCCTGAGCGCCAAGGAGAAGACACCATGACGACTTCCAAAACCGCCAAACTGGTCGCTTTCCTGATCGCGGCCGTCGCGCTGGCCGCTCTGCCCATCCTGCTGCAGTCCACCGGCAGCAACTCCTGGGTGCGCATCGTTGACGTGGCCCTGCTGTACGTTCTGCTGGCCTTGGGCCTGAACATCGTGGTGGGCCACGCCGGCCTGCTTGACCTGGGCTTCATCGCCTTCTTCGCCGTGGGTTCGTACATGTACAGCCTGCTGGCGTCGCCGCACCTGACCGAGACCTTCGAGTTCATCCGTGCCTCGTTCCCCAACGGCTTGCACATGAACTTCTGGCTGGTGATGGTGCTGGCCGGTGTGCTGGCGGGCATCACCGGGCTGACGCTGGGTTTCCCGGTGCTCAAGCTGCGTGGCGACTATCTGGCCATCGTGACGCTGGGCTTCGGCGAGATCGTGCGCATCTTCATGCTCAACCTGGACCGCCCTATCAACCTGACCAACGGTCCCAAGGGCATCAGCAACGTCGATGCCGTCAAGGTCTTCGGCCACGACATGAGCCAGCGCCTGACGATCAACCTCGGTGACTGGAGCTACACCTTCCAGTCCGTCACGCTGTACTACTACCTGATCCTCTTCTTCGTGGTGGCGGCCATCGTCATCAGCTACCGCCTGCAGGACTCGCGCATCGGGCGTGCCTGGATGGCCATCCGTGAGGACGAGATCGCCGCCAAGGCCATGGGCCTGAACACCCGCAACCTGAAGCTGGCCGCCTTCGGCATGAGCGCCACCTTCGGCGGTGTCTCTGGCGTGCTGTTCGCGTCCTTCATGCGCGGCGTCTACCCCGAGTCCTTCATCCTGATGGAGTCGGTCATGATCGTCGCCATGGTGGTGCTGGGCGGCCTGGGCCACATCCCCGGTGTGGTGCTGGGTGCTCTGGTGCTGGCCGGCCTGCCCGAACTGCTGCGTCACGTGGCGCACCCGCTGACCGCGATGACCGACGGCCGCCTGGGCCCCGAGATCCTGCGCCAGCTGCTGATCGCCCTGGCCATGATCATCATCATGCTGCTTCGTCCGCGCGGCCTGTGGCCCGCACCGGAGCATGGCAAGTCCCTGAGCAAGTGAGGCGGAGGCACACATGAGCGAAACCATCCTGAAAGTGGCCAACGTCTCCAAACGCTTCGGCGGCCTGCAGGCCCTGAGCGACGTCGGCATCGAAATCAAGCGTGGCCAGGTCTATGGCCTGATCGGCCCCAACGGTGCTGGCAAGACGACGTTCTTCAACGTGCTGACGGGCCTTTACACGCCCGACACCGGCTCCTTTGAGCTGGCTGGTCAGCCTTACACCCCCACGGCCGTGCACGAAGTGGCGCGGGCGGGCATTGCGCGCACCTTCCAGAACATCCGGCTGTTCGCCGAGATGACCGTGCTGGAAAACGTGATGGTGGGGCGCCACGTGCGCACCAAATCGGGGCTGCTGGGCGCCGTGCTGCGCACGCCGGGCTTCAAGGCCGAAGAGAAGGCCATCGCCGAGCGCGCCATGGAGCTGCTGGAGTACGTGGGCATTGCCAAGTACGCCGACTACAAGTCGCGCACGCTGAGCTACGGCGACCAGCGCCGCCTGGAAATTGCGCGTGCACTGGCGACCGACCCCAAGCTGATTGCACTGGACGAACCCGCCGCTGGCATGAACGCCACCGAGAAGGTGCAGCTGCGCGAGCTGATCGACCGCATCCGCAACGACAACCGGACCATCCTGCTCATCGAGCACGACGTGAAGCTGGTGATGGGCCTGTGTGACCGGGTGACGGTGCTCGACTACGGCAAGCAGCTTGCCGAGGGCTCGCCTGCGGAAGTGCAGAAGAACGAAAAAGTGATCGAGGCCTATTTGGGCACCGGAGGACACTGACATGGCACAAACTCTGTTGAAAGTATCTGGCCTGAAGGTGTCGTACGGCGGCATCAAGGCCGTCAAGGGCATCGACCTGGAGGTTCGCGAAGGCGAGCTGGTCACGCTGATCGGCTCGAATGGCGCGGGCAAGACCACCACGATGAAGGCCATCACCGGCATGCTGGCCTACGAGGGCGGTGACATCGAGTACCTGGGCAAGAGCATCAAGGGCAAGGGCTCCTGGGACCTGGTCAAGGAAGGCCTGGCCATGGTGCCGGAAGGCCGGGGTGTGTTCACCCGCATGACCATCACCGAGAACCTGCTGATGGGGGCCTATATCCGGTCCGACAAGGCAGGCATCGAGCGTGACATCGAGCGCATGTTCACCATCTTCCCGCGTCTGAAGGAGCGAAAGGACCAGCTGGCGGGCACCATGTCGGGTGGTGAGCAGCAGATGCTGGCGATGGCGCGCGCGCTGATGAGCCAGCCCAAGGTGCTGCTGCTGGACGAGCCCTCCATGGGACTGTCGCCCATCATGGTGGACAAGATCTTCGAGGTGGTGCGTGACGTGTACGCGCAGGGCGTGACCGTGGTGCTGGTGGAGCAGAACGCCCGCCGCGCGCTGCAGATCGCCGACCGCGGTTACGTGATGGATTCCGGCGAGATCACCATGACCGGTGAGGCCAGCTCCATGCTCGACGACCCGAAGGTGCGCGCCGCGTACCTGGGCGAGGCAGCCGAGGTCTGAAAGGACTGATGACCGGCCGGTGACGCGGTGTTTGTGCCGTGGTGCTGGCGCGAAACTAGAATAGAGGGCTTTGCGGCTTGGCCGCAGCCCTCTTTTTTTGTTGCACCATGACGCAAGAACAGCCCAACAGCCCGCACGCGGACGTGCATGCTGAAGAGAACCACATCATTGCCGAGCGCCGCGAGAAGCTCAAGGCGCTGCGGGACGCGCAACGCGCGGGGCAGGGGCCGGCCTTCCCGAACGATGTCAAGCCACAGCACAAGGCCGAGGCGCTGTTTGCCGAGTACGACGGCATGAGCAAGGAGATGCTGGAGCCGCTGAAGGCGCGTGCCAGCGTGGCCGGCCGCATGATGCTCAAGCGCGTGATGGGCAAGGCCAGCTTTGCCACGCTGCAAGACGCATCCTTTGGCCCCAGCGGCGGCCGCATCCAGATTTACCTGAACCTGGAGAGCGTGGGCGCCGAGGTGCTGGAGGCGTTCAAGCACTGGGACCTGGGCGACATCGTGGCGGCAGAAGGTGTGCTGTTCAAAACCAAGATGGGCGAGCTCACCATCCACGCTGACAAGATCCGCCTGGTGACCAAGAGCCTGCGCCCGCTGCCCGACAAGTTCCACGGTATCCACGACCAGGAAATCAAGTACCGCCAGCGCTACGTGGATCTGATGACCGACGAGCAGGCACGCAAGCGCTTCATGGCGCGCAGCCTGGCGGTGACCAGCATCCGCGAGTTCATGGTGGGCAACGATTTCCTGGAAGTCGAAACCCCCATGCTGCACCCCATTCCCGGCGGTGCCAATGCGCGGCCTTTCGTGACCCACCACAACGCGCTGGAGCAGGACATGTACCTGCGCATTGCGCCGGAGCTGTTCCTCAAGCGGCTGCTGGTGGGCGGCTTCGAGCGGGTGTTCGAGATCAACCGCAACTTCCGCAACGAAGGCATCAGCGTGCGCCACAACCCCGAGTTCACCATGATGGAGTTCTACGCGGGGTACTGGAACTACCTGGACCTGATGGTCTTCACCGAAGAGCTGATCCGCCATGTGGCGCAGCGCGTCTGCGGCACGGCCAAGCTCACCTACCAGGGCCGCGACGTGGACCTGGAGGCCCCGTTCGAGCGTCTGACCATCCGCGAAGCCATCCTGAAGCACACCGACGCCGGTGACAACGTGGACAACCGCGACTGGCTGGTGCAGCAGCTCAAGAAGCTGGGCATGGACCCGGTGAAGGAGCGCATGGACAGCCGCAGCCTGGCGGGCCTGCAGGTGATGTACTTTGAAGAGACGGTGGAAGACAAGCTCTGGAACCCGACCTTCATCTGCAACCACCCGACCGAGATTTCGCCGCTGGCGCGTGCCAACGACAGCGACCCGACGATCACCGAGCGTTTCGAGCTTTACATCACGGGCCGCGAGGTGGGCAACGGCTTCAGCGAGCTGAACGACGCCGAGGACCAGGCGGCACGCTTCCACGCCCAGGTGGCCAGCAAGGACGCGGGCGACGACGAGGCCATGTTCTACGACGCCGACTACGTGCGCGCGCTGGAATATGGCATGCCCCCGGCGGGCGGCTGCGGCATCGGCATCGACCGCCTGATCATGCTGCTGACCGACAGCCCCAGCATCCGTGACGTGATCCTGTTCCCGGCACTGCGCCGCGAAGGCTGAACCCAGCGCCGCCAGTAAAAAGGCCCGGGGTTTCCGGGCCTTTTTGCTTCCAAGGGGGCGGTTTACCGCTCAGGCGTAGGCTTCCAGCGCCTTGCGCATCTTCTTCATGGCTGCCACCTCGATCTGGCGGATGCGCTCGGCGCTCACACCGTACTCGGCGGCGAGTTCGTGCAGCGTCATGCCACCGGAGCCATCGTCGTTGACCTTGAGCCAGCGCTCGGCCACGATGCGGCGTGAGCGGTCGTCGAGTTCCTCCATGGCACGGGCGATGCCTTCGGTGGCCATGACGTCGCGCTCGGTGGCCTCCAGCACGGCGGTGGGCTCGTGGCGGGCGTCGGCCAGGTAGGCGATGGGGCCGTAGCTTTCCTCGCCATCGTCGCCGGGTGTGGGGTCTAGCAACACGTCACCGCCCGACAGACGGGTTTCCATTTCCAGCACTTCTTCGCGCTTGACGTTGAGTTCACGCGCCACCACGTCGATCTCGTGCTCGCTCAGGCGTTCGCGGTGGGTGTCGGCGTCCACTGCGTCGGCCTTGAAGGCCTGCTTCATGCTGCGCAGGTTGAAGAAGAGCTTGCGCTGGGCCTTGGTGGTGGCCACCTTGACCATGCGCCAGTTCTTGAGGATGTATTCGTGGATCTCGGCCTTGATCCAGTGCATGGCATAGCTCACCAGGCGCACGCCCTGTTCGGGGTCGAAACGCTTGACGGCTTTCATCAGGCCGACGTTGCCTTCCTGGATGAGGTCGGCGTGAGGCAGGCCATAGCCCAGGTACTGGCGCGAGACGGACACCACCAGCCGCAGGTGAGACATCACCAGCTTGCCCGCGGCTTCCAGGTCGTTGTCTTTCTGCAGGCGCTCGGCGTAGCTGCGCTCTTCCTCGGCGGTGAGCATGGGCAGGCGGTTGACGGCGGAGATGTAGGCGTCCAGGTTGCCCAGCGGTGGCAGCACCAGCGCGGCGTTACCCCAGCCTTTGGCGGTGGGGGCAAGGGCGTAGGGGGTGGCAGTGGCAACGGTGTTCATGACGTCCTCTCTCTGTACGGAACCCTTGTGGGGCACATCTTTATGTTAGCACTCTATGGAGTGGAGTGCTAAATACAAGTTCCCCAAGGTGCCATCCGTTCAGAATTCCAGGGTGAAACGGGTTTCTCCCGCAGCCGAATCGACCCGGATGCGCCCCCCGTGGGAGCGGACGATGGCCTTGGTGATGGCCAGCCCAAGCCCTGCGCCTTCCGATGCCGGGTGCGCGCGTGACCTGTCGGCGCGGTAGAAGCGGTCGAAGAGCCTGGGGATGTCGTCCGGGGCGATGGTTTTGCCCTGGTTGGTCACCTGAAGCTGGGTGGTGGTACCGCTGGACGAAACCTGGACAGTCAGGACCGAGCCCGCGTCGGCATGCCTGAGCGCGTTGGACAGCAGGTTGCTGATGGCCCTGCGGATCATCAGCCGGTCGCCATCCATCTCGGCCTGGCCATGCAGCACCAATCGGACGTGCCTTTCCTCGGCCACGGCCTCGTAGAAGTCGAACAGGGCCAGCACCTCGTGGTGCAGCTGGATGCGTTCGCGGTGCGGCAGGTCGATGCCGTTTTCCGTCTTGGCCAGGAAGAGCATGTCCGAGACCATCCTGGCCAGACGCTCGAACTCTTCCGCGTTCGAGGCGAGGATGTCCCGGTACTCGTCGGCGTTGCGCCGTTGCGCCAGCGCCACCTGGGTCTGCGTCAGCAGGTTGCTCAGGGGAGTGCGCAGTTCATGCGCCAGGTCGCTGGAGAAGTCCATCAGCCGCTGGAAGTCCTGCTGGAGCCGGTCGAACATGCCGTTGAGGCTGGCGGCCAGTTCTGCGAACTCCACTGGCACCGGCGCCACGGGCATGCGCTCCTGCAGGTTGTGCGCGGTGACAGCGGTCGCCCGGTCGCGCATGGCCTTCAGGGGCGCCAGCCCCCGCCGGGCGGCCCACCAGCCCAGCACACCGCTGACAACCGTGGCCACCAGCAGATAGATGGCAAGAGCCTTGCGCAGAGATGCCAGGAAATGGGCATGGTGCGCGGTGTCTGCGGCGATAACGATGCGCCCCATCCCCTGTTGGCCAGGAAGCACCATGGCGGAGGAGGGGGGCAGCCGCAGGTTCTCGACAATGCCGCGCAGCGCCTGGCCTGCATGTGGCCATTCCGCGATGCCGCCACTCACCAGCGCGGTGGCAGGGGCGTTTTCGATCAGGTCGTTGGGGCCGTAGATGAGGCTGCTGTCCAGCCAGACCTGGATGAAGAGGCCGTTGTGGCTGTCCAGCATGTCGTCTAGGGCAGCTGCCAGTGCGGCGGGGCTGGCCGCGTCGGACACGAGCTTTTGCACCAGGTGGGCCTTGTCTCCCAGGTAGGTGCGGTCAAGCTCCACAAAATGGCGGGCGGTCGACCAGGCCACCAGGAAGCCCAGGCCCAGCAGCACCGTGGCGGCCACCAAGGTGAACAGAACCGTCAGTCTCGCGGTCAGGGTCAGGCGCACGGGCTTCATCTGGCGTCGGGCACCTCAAGGACGTAGCCCATTCCGCGCACCGTCTGGATCAACTTCACCTCGAAGCCGTCGTCCACCTTGGCGCGCAGGCGCCGCACCGCCACCTCGATCACGTTGGTGTCGCTGTCGAAGTTCATGTCCCACACCTGCGACGCGATCAGCGAGCGCGGCAGCACCTCACCCTGGCGGCGCATCAGCAGTTCCAGCAGGCCGAACTCCTTGGCGGTGAGGTCGATGCGACGGCCCGCCCGGCTTACCCGCCGGCGCAGCAGGTCCAGCTCCAGGTCGGCAACCTGCAGGGTGGTGCTTTCTGTGCCATTGCGGCCACGCCGCAGGATGGTGCGTACCCTCGCCAGCAGTTCGGCAAACGAGAAGGGCTTGACCAGATAGTCGTCTGCCCCCAGCTCCAGGCCCTTGACCCGGTCCTCCACCTGGTCGCGCGCCGTCAGGAACAGCACCGGCATCTGCCGCCCCTGCAAGCGCAGGCTTTGCAGCACCTGCCAGCCGTCCAGGCCCGGCAGCATCACGTCGAGGATCACCAGGTCGTGGTCCCCGTCCAGCGCGTGGTGCAGGCCGTCCACGCCGTTGGCCACCAGGTCCACGGCAAAACCCGCCTCGCGCAAGCCCTGGCGCAGGTAGTCACCCGTCTTGGGTTCGTCTTCAACGATCAGAATTTTCACGGCAGTGCCTTCCAAGCCTCCAGTGTGCCTGCAAGCGCAAAGTGCGGCGCGAAGATGACGTATTTGTAATTTTCCGGACAGCTTCTTGTCGGGACCCGGTGGCCAGAATCCGCGCAGTCGATCTGCATCAAAAGGAGTGATTTGGATGAAACACCGATGGGCAAGCATGACACTTCGGCCAATGCTGGCACTGGGCCTGGCGGTCATCCCCTGGGTGGTCCAGGCCCAAGGGGAGGCAGCTGCTGTGCAGGACTGGCGCCAAGCCAATGAGACCGTTGGGCAGTACCCCAGAGGGCATGCCGATGTGCTGCGTTGGGAAAACGCGCAGGCACCGGCGGCCAGCGCCGGGCATGGCCCAGCCCCCGCCTTCGCACTGGCCTCGGCGCCGGACGCCGTGCGCGCCGCATGGGCCGTTCATCGGGACCTGAATCCGGTTCTGGCCCGGCTGGATTCGCAAACCGTGGGCCATATCGCCGCTGGGCATTGGGGCATGATCGATCCCAGCCTGCAGCGCCGCCTGCATGGTTTTGACGAACTCCTAGACGTGGCCGCCACCACGCGCAAGGCCTGGTTTTCGGCGGTGGCTGCCCGCCAGACGGTGCAGCATCTGGAAGATGCCCTCACCGCTGCCGAGGCTGCCGCTGAACTGGGGCGCCGCATGGTGAGCGTGGGCAACTGGAGCCGCTACCAGCAAGCCCCGTTTGAACTGAGCGAGACGTCGGCCAAGCTGGCGCTCAAGCGTGCCAGGCTGGCCACCCGGCAAGCCGAGTGGGCGCTGCTCAAGGCCATGGGGCTGGACACGGTGCACGAACAGGTGGCCTTGCCCGACCGTTTGCCCGACGCGCCTCACACAGCGATGGACGAAGCTGCGTTGCAGCAGCGGCTGGCAGCGCTTCAGGGGCATCTGCCTACGGCGCAAAGCCGCAAGGCACGCGTCAACGCCATGCAGGCCTATGCCGCCTACGCCGCCAGTGTGGAGACCTACCACAGCTACCGGGTAAACGTGCTCAAGCAGCAGGAACTCATCAGCGAAGAAACCCTGCTGCGCTACAACGGCATGCTCGAAAGCGTCTGGGGTCTGCTGGCCAGCGTGGGCTCACGTTCCCAGGCCGTGGTGGCCGCCATCGGTGCCCAACGCGACGCGCTGGTGGCCGAGACCGACCTGCAATGGGTATTGCAAGGCGGGCAACCCGCTGCCTTTGTGTCGTTGAGCGGCGGCGAGCCTGCCGCGTCCGCCGCCGCCGGTCATTGACCTCACATTGCATTCTCAAAAAAGGCATTACACCCATGACACAGAACATTCCTTCGCGCCGGCAGTTCTTTGCTGGCGCCGCTGCTTCGGTGGCTGGCTTGGCCGTGGCCCGTTCCGCGCTGGCCGCTTTGCCCGAGCCAGTCACGCAGACTTCAGCCGCCACCGCGGCACCGCTGATGCCCGGAACCGGCCGCCCCTACAACCCGGTGGTCACACTCAACGGCTGGACGCTGCCCTGGCGTATGAACAACGGCGTCAAGGAGTTTCATCTGGTGGCTGAACCCGTGGTGCGCGAGGTTGCCCCTGGTTTCGTGGTGAACATGTGGGGGTACAACGGGCAAAGCCCAGGGCCGACGATTGAAGTGGTGGAGGGCGACCGTGTGCGCCTGTTCGTGACCAACAAGCTGCCCGAACCGACCAGCGTGCACTGGCACGGGCAACGCCTGCCCGCAGGCATGGACGGCGTCACGGGGCTGAATCAGCCCTCCATTCCCGCAGGCAAGACGTTTGTCTACGAGTTTGAAGCCCGCCGCCCTGGCACTTTCATGTACCACCCGCACGCTGACGAGATGACGCAGATGGCCATGGGCATGCACGGCTTCTGGGTCACCCACCCCAAGACAAAGCACACGCTGATCAGCGAGGTGGACCGCGACTTCTGCTTCCTGCTCAATGCCTTTGATGTGGAGCCCGGTACCCGCACGCCGAAGATCAACACCATGACGGACTTCAACATCTGGTGCTGGAACAGCCGGATCTTCCCGGGGATTGACACGCTCAACGTGCGCCATGGCGACAGGGTGCGTATTCGCATCGGCAACCTGACCATGACCAACCACCCGATTCACCTGCATGGCCACGAGTTTGAGATCACCGGCACCGACGGTGGACCCACGCCTTTGGCCGGCCGCTGGCCCGAGGTCACGGCCGACATTGCGGTCGGGCAGATGCGCCAGCTCGAATTCATTGCCGACGAAGAGGGCGACTGGGCCATCCATTGCCACAAGAGCCACCACACCATGAACGCCATGGGTCACGACGTGCCCACCATGATTGGCGTGGATCACCGGGGCCTGGTCAGCAAGATCCAGAAGGTCGTGCCCGACTACATGCTGATGGGTGAGCGTGGCATGTACGACATGAAGGAAATGGAAATGCCCATTCCCGAGAACACAGCGCCCATGATGACGGGCCACGGCCAGTTTGGTCCCATTGGCATGGGCGGCATGCTCAGCGTGCTCAAAGTGCGCAAGAACCAGAAGCCAGGCGACTACAGTGACCCAGGCAACTACACGTTCCCGCCCGGCACCGTGGCCCATGAGTGGACAGGTGCGGCGCCTTCTGCAACCCGCCAGAAAGGCGCGCCTGAAGCGGCGGTGAATGCTTCGGCCATCAAACGCCATGGGCACGGCACGACCCATTGACGCAACCTGCCATCTGACCCTTCTCCACTTGCCTTTACCTCCAGGAACATACTGATGAATCTTTTGAGAACCCTGCTCACCAGCGGCCTCGTCGCCGCTTCCGCCGCCGCATATGCCCATGGCGACCAAATGCATGCCAAAAAGGCGGGCCCCGTCAAGATGGAGCAAAAGCCATGGGGTGTAGCCGGAGAGGCTCGCAAGGTGGCGCGGACCGTCGAGGTGAAGATGACCGACGACATGCGGTTCACCCCGGGTGTCATTCGTGTGAAGCAGGGCGAGACCATCCGGCTGGTGCACCTGAACAACGGTCAGGTGATGCATGAGTTCGTGCTGGGCACCAGGCAGGAGCTCGACGAACACGCGGCGCTGATGAAGAAGTTCCCGGACATGGAACACGACGAGCCGTACATGGCCCATGTGGGGCCCGGCAAGAAGGGGGAAATCATCTGGACCTTCAACCGCGTGGGCGAGTTTGACTTCGCCTGCCTGTTGCCCGGCCACTACGAGGCAGGCATGGTCGGCAAGATTCAGGTCGTTGCCAAGTGATACACGGTCAAGCCGCTCACCATGGTATTCCGCGCAGCGGAGCCTGGGGTGCTAGGTACCCTCATGGTGGGTGACAAGATCCGCTTCATGTTTGAGCAGCGGCAAGGCCAGATGACCGTGACCCGTGTCGTGCCTGTTCTCTGACCGGGGCTTTGGCATTTGATGGGGCGACGCCATGAACAGGCATGCTTGTCAAGGGTTGTGCATGAAGCTGATGCATGTGCTCGGTGTCACGATGTTGCTGTGGTTGCCGGCGTTTCCGTTGTTGGCGCAGGCGGAGCCTCGCGTGTCCGTGACGCGATGGGGCGAAGGTTATGAAGTCAGTGTTCGCATGGAGGTGGCGGGGCACCGCAGTCTTGCCTGGAGGGTGCTGACCGACTATGAAAACCTGCCGAGGTTCGTGCCGGGCATGCATTCGAGCCGCATTGTGAGCGGCCTGGGCGAACCCTTGTTGCTTGAGCAAAGGGGGGAGTCGGGTGTTTTGTTCTTCAAGGTCATCACGACGACTGTTTCGCGGATTGTCGAGACGCCTGAAAGCGAAATCCACTTCGAACTGGTGCGTGGAAACCTCCGGCGTCTGCGGGGTGCGTGGTCCTTGGCACCTCACGATCACGCGACCATCGTTAGCTATCGCGCAGAGCTGATTCCCGAGTTCACGTTGCCTCCCTTCATTGGCCCGGCGGTGATGAGGCAGAGCGTCAAGACCATGGTCGAAGGCGTGGTGCGGGAAATAGAGCACCGCCATCTGTTGACTGACAAGGAGCTGCCCGATGTACGGCGCTGAGCATGGGTTTCTGTTGCACGCCGCGATGGTGATGGGGAGTTGGCTGGTCTTCCTCTTGATCTGTGTGGCACCTATTGCTCTGGTAGTTCTGGTCTGCTGGCTGGGCCTGCAACGAGGCAGGCGGTTTGAGCACGAGGAACGCAGCCGCAGATGACAATTTTGTAATCCGGCGGTCATGTTCAGGTTGCCGACCCAGGCTTAGAGTGCAGACATGAGGCGTGCATCACGCGTCATGGAGACGCGGTGATGCGCCACACAGGTTTTTGCCACCGGAACTTGTCTTGAAAGGACTGCACCATGAATGCCTCGAAACCCCTGGCCTTGGCCGCGCTCATCGGCGTGGCAGCGTTTTCCGCAACGGCTCAAACGGCTGCCGAGCATGCGCAACACCACCCCGACGCAGCAGCATCCGCACCCGCTCAGGCGGCGCCAGCCACGCCCGAGCAGCAGATGTCCGCCATGGACAAGCAGTTGCAGCTGATGCGTGACATGAGTCGCAAGCTGGCCGCCGCCAAGACCCCGCAGGAACGGCAGGCCGTGATGGCCGAACACCAGAAGACCATGCATGACAGCATGAAGCTGATGGGCCAGATGACTGGCATGCCCATGGGGGGAATGGGCATGATGGGCGGCCAGATGATGATGGGCGGTGCAGGCATGTCCGGCGGCCCCTCCGCACCGCCGCCGCCAGCCGCCGCCGGTGGTGCCCCGGCCCCCGCTGCCAGCATGGGTCCGCAGATGATGGGACAGATGATGCAGCGTCACGCCATGATGGAAAAGCGCATGGAGATGATGCAGGCCATGATGCAGATGCTGATGGACCGCATGCCCGCCCCGTGACACAGCGATGAAAGAGGTGACAACATGTACTTCGATCATGGGTATTACATGGGCGGCATGCACGCCTTCTGGTGGGTCTTCTGGCTGATTCTGGTGGTCGTGCTGGTGGTTGCGGTGTGGTCGCCGCAGCAAAGCGCGCGGCGAACAGACCGTGAGTCACCGCACCAGCTGCTGCAGCGGCGGCTGGCCAAGGGGGAAATCACCCCTGAGGCCTACGAACAGGCCAAAACCCTGCTGGACCGGGACGCCAGCAAGCATTGAGCGCCACAGGCGCAGGAGGGCACCGTGAATTCACCAAGAGAGACCGGCGAAAGGCCCACCCCCATCTGGCGCAGGCCGCTTGCCCTGGCCTGGGCGGCGGCGGTGGTGATTGCGGTGTTTTACCTGCTGCGAGAGCACTGGGGGCATGTGCTGGGCTGGTGGCCGTACCTGGTGCTGCTGCTGTGTCCCTTGATGCACCTGTTTCACGGACACGGTAAACACCGCTCGCACCACGGCCGCGAGAAGGACGGCTCCTGAACCATGGAACACGCCCACCATCACCACCACACCGGCCATCACGCGCCAGCGGCGGGTGCCGCCCAGGCCGCGTCAGTCCCTCCCGCTCCGGCGGCGGGCACCATATACACCTGCCCCATGCACCCGGAGGTCCGTCAGGACCATCCGGGCAGCTGCCCCAAGTGCGGCATGACGCTGGAGCCAGTGATGCCGTCGCTGGACGACGAGGAGGATCCGGAACTGCGCGACTTCCAGCGGCGCTTCTGGTGGACCTTGCCGCTGACCGTGGTGGTCACCTTCCTGGCCATGGCAGGGCACCGGGTGCCGGGCCTGGCCATCGGTGTGCGGACCTGGCTGGAGCTGGCGCTGTCCCTGCCCATCGTGCTGTGGGCGGGCCAGCCGTTTTTCATACGGGGCTGGCAGTCGGTGGTGAACCGCAGCCCCAACATGTGGACGCTCATCGGCCTGGGCACTGGCGCGGCTTTTGCCTACAGCGTGGTGGCCACGGTGGCGCCCGGGGTGTTCCCCGCGTCGTTCATGTCGATGGGGCGCGTGGGCGTGTATTTCGAGGCGGCGGCCGTCATCATTTCGCTGACGCTGCTGGGGCAGGTGCTGGAGCTGAAGGCGCGGTCGCAGACGTCGGCGGCGATCCGCTCGTTGCTGGGGCTGGCGCCCAAGACGGCGCGGCGCATTCGGCCGGATGGCGAGGAGGAGGACGTTCCGCTGGGGCACGTCCA
This sequence comes from Hydrogenophaga aquatica, assembly GCF_054780915.1. Classification (NCBI taxonomy): domain Bacteria; kingdom Pseudomonadati; phylum Pseudomonadota; class Betaproteobacteria; order Burkholderiales; family Comamonadaceae; genus Hydrogenophaga; species Hydrogenophaga aquatica. Next base: position 27,116 of record NZ_BAAGVK010000015.1, read on the forward strand.
CATCGGTGATTTGCTGCGCGTGCGCCCTGGCGAGAAAGTCCCGGTGGACGGGGCAGTGGAGGAAGGTGCCAGCGCCGTGAACGAATCGATGCTGACGGGCGAGCCCTTGCCGGTGCGCAAGCAGCCGGGCGACAAGTTGATTGGCGCAACGCTCAACACCAGCGGCGCGCTCGTCATGCGTGCAGAAAAGGTGGGCTCCGCCACCGTGCTGTCGCAGATCGTGCAGATGGTGGCCCAGGCGCAACGTTCCAAGGCACCCATGCAGCGCATGGCCGACCAGGTGGCTGGGCGGTTCGTGCTGGCGGTGGTGGCCGTCGCGGTGAGTACCTTCCTGGTCTGGGGGTTCTTCGGCCCCGAGCCGAGCTGGGTGTTCGGCCTCATCAACGCCGTGGCGGTGCTCATCATCGCCTGCCCTTGCGCCCTGGGCTTGGCCACACCCATGTCCATCATGGTGGCCACGGGGCGGGGTGCCACGCAGGGCGTGCTGTTCCGGGATGCGGCCGCCATCGAGAACATGCGCAAGGTGGACACGCTGATTGTTGACAAGACCGGCACGCTGACCGAAGGCAAGCCCGCCTTCGAGCAGGCTGTGGCGGCACCAGGCCGCACCGAGGATGAGGTGTTGCAACTGGCCGCCAGCCTGGACCAGGGCAGCGAGCACCCGCTGGCCGAGGCCATCGTGCGCACAGCCAGGGAAAGGGGGCTGCCGCTCGACGCGGCTGCGCAGTTCGAATCGGCCTCGGGCATTGGGGTGACTGGTGAGATTCAGGGCCAGCGGCTTGCCCTGGGCAACACGGCCTTGATGGAGCGTGAAGGGGTGGACGTGTCGGGCCTGTGCGAGCGAGCCGAGGCGCTGCGGCAGCAGGGCGCCAGTGTCATGCACCTGGCTGTGGATGGGCGCCTGGCCGGCCTGCTCGCGGTGTCCGACCCGGTCAAGGCCAGCACGCCTGAGGCGCTGGCGGCACTGCACCATGCGGGCATGCGGGTCATCATGGCCACGGGCGACGGCTGGACCACCGCACGTGCTGTGGGCGCGCGCCTGGGTGTTGACGAGGTGCACGCTGAGGTGAAGCCCGCCGACAAGCTGGACCTGGTGAGCCGGTTGCAGGCGCAGGGGCACGTGGTGGCCATGGCGGGCGACGGTATCAACGACGCGCCAGCCCTGGCCAAGGCCGACGTGGGCCTTGCCATGGGCACAGGCACCGACGTGGCGATGAACAGCGCGCAGGTGACGCTCGTCAAAGGCGACCTGCGCGGCATTGCCGTGGCGCGCGGGCTGTCGGTGTCCACCGTGCGCAACATGAAGCAGAACCTGCTGTTCGCCTTCCTCTACAACGCGCTGGGCATTCCGGTGGCGGCGGGTGTGCTGTACCCCGTCACTGGCTGGCTGCTTTCGCCCTTGATCGCGGCACTGGCCATGAGCCTGAGTTCGGCTTCGGTCATTGGCAATGCCTTGCGGTTGCGGCGTACCGCCAACGGCCGCTGAAGTTTAGTGGTGGTGAGCATCAGCTAAAGGGCGTGATGGGATGCCTGACGGGGTGGTCAGACTCTCTCGTTCTGGGGCCAGTTTGTTGGCATGAGCGACGCCGGGCTGGGTAGGTCTCCGTGCGCTGTCGGCGTGTGATGAGAGCACCGTCTTGGGCAAGGCGACCTTAACTCCACGAGGCCAGAATGGGTTTCTGGGTGAGTGTTCCCGTTGGAAACTTGATTTATCATTTATCATCATAAAATGAGTGATAAATGAATTATTAAATGATTTTGTTGATTCCAAATACTTTCCATTTGTGGAAAAAACTTTTTGCAGATAAAATTTTTGAAAATATGATCATTTTGAGGGTTGTGGAATGGACCAGCTGGTTCTGACGCCTCTGACGGCATACGTCCCCTTGGGAGGGTTGTATGCGTTGGTCGCCATCACCCTGTGGACAGTGCTGGCGCATCAAGCCGATCGGGTTTCGGCAGCTTATTGGTGCGGTGGCGCCATGATGAGTGGTCTGGGGTGGGGCGTACTCGGCTGGGTCGGGTGGACGGGACTGTCTGCTGGAATCACGTTCGGGGCCGCCTTGAGTGTGCTGGGTTACGTGCTGCGGGTGGCGGCTATTCGGCGCGACATGTCCCTGCACATGCCTTGGCTGTGGGTTGGTCTTTGTGCTGGCGTTTGGCTGGTGGCGGTTTACGGCGTCTCAGGGTTGGAAGGCGGGCGCCTGCTGATGGATGCCGCGCTGTTTCATTTCGGGCAGATGGCTGGTGCGGCCTGGCTGGCGTGGCAAGCTGTTGTTCTTCACCGCAAGGAAAGGCTTGCGAATGCCGCGCTGCTTGCCATTGCCTACGGTTTTTATGTGTTCACATTGATATTGCGTCTTGCGCTTTGGGGCTTGCACGACCATACACAGTTGGCTGACGAGGCGTGGAACGATATCGATTGGCTGTTGAACATGGTGGCGCTGGTTCTGGCAAGTCTGTATGGCAGTTATGGCTATCTGGGGCTTTCTCTGGAGCGTTCGCACCGAGTACTGATGCAGACCAGTCGCGAATTGGAGGCCAAGACGGCGATGGATGCGCAGAGCGTCCAATTGGCCCAGCGGCTGTCTGAAAAAGCCCGTTTGCTCACGATGCTCACGAAAGAGGTTCGATCACCGGTCAGTCAGGCGTTGAACAGGGTGCGTGGCGCCTTGCTTGAGAGCAGCGCGGCAGTGCATGGCCCGTCTCCGTCCCTGGGGCATGTTCCCCGTGCCTATCTGAAGTCAGCCCAAGAACTTTTGCGAGATGTCATTCAGTCGGTAGACGACACGTCGACGGCTATTGCCTTGTCCCAACAAAAGTTCCGGCCCCGCAAGACGGAAATGGAGTTGGGAACGCTCATTGAACTTGTCACCGCCGATCTGGACCTGCCCGACGCGGTGCAGCGGTTGCGCATCAACAATCTTGCCGAGTCACGAATCGTGGAACTGGACGTCAACCTCATGAGACACGCTCTGAAAAACGTGTTGGCGAGGGCGCTTGTCTTGTGTAACTCTGACGAAGTGGTTACATGGGATATCTGGGACGATGACGAGACCCTGTCCCTGCACATGTGCATCGCTGGGGCCACCCAGGAGGGCAAGAATACGTTGCCTTCGCAGTACGGGCAGATGTCCGAGGAGGACGTTTACAGCGGGGGCAAGAGACTGGGTTTGTACGTTGCCAGGAAAATCGTGGAGAACCATGGCGGCGTGTTGCAGTTCAATCGGGGCCATGCCACCGACTCCCGCACCTGGGTGGCCAACTTGGCGCTGCCGCAGGGAATTGCCTACTGAGCACCGGCGCTGCTCAGCTTGCCTTTGAAGACATAGCCTGCCCCGGGAACTGTGTGCAAGGGCACAGCAGAGGACGATGCCCTTTCAATGCGTTTGCGAAGCCGGTAAATGATGGCGTGCAGCCCATTGTCCAGCTCGTCCGTGGGAACACGGCCGATGCTGGCGTTCAGGTCCGCCTTGCTCACCGGGTGTCCGCCGGCCGCGACGAAGCAATTCATCACTGCAAAGTCGGTCGCGCTCAGGTCAATTGCGATTTGTTGGGGGGTCAGAAGACGGCGGTTTTCTGCGTCAAGCAGCCAGTGTTCGTCATTGTCCCGTGGGGGGGTAGATCTCCGGTGTATCGCCCTCACCGCTGCCAGCACCTGCACCGGATTGACCGGTTTGAGCAGCAGCATGTCCGCGCCAGCGTCCATTGCTCCAACAAACATGGTGTCTTCCGGGTCGGTCGTGAGCATGAGCGCACCGGCTTGCGTGCGCCGTCGCAGCATCTGCAGAAGCTGGCGCCCGTCAATCCCAGGCAGTTCGCATTCGATGATGTACTGCTCGAAGGCAAATGGGGCGTGGTCGACCAGCAGGTCTTCGGCGCAGGCGTAGGTCGTCACCTGCACGCGTTTTGCCTCAAGCGCGCTGGCCAGCAACGCGCTTGAAGCAGCATCGGCGTCAACCAGAGCAATATTGCGCGGCAAAGCAAGCTCGGTTACAGCCAGTTGTGATCGAGGGGCAGACGGGTCCATTCGAGTAAGTTGGTCTGTGTATACCGGTTTTACACCATCTGTTGAGTTGACTGATTCCTGAAAATGATTTTCTTTCTTGTTGTCATAAAGTGATGAATAATTTTTCTTGTGAAATGATAACTTTATCTTAACCGTTGTTCTGCACTGCTTGTCGATTTTTGTAGCTTACTAGAACCGCCTGCATAAAGGCTGAGGATGGTGCTGGCGAGCGATGGTGGTGCCCCAAATGGACCCCTCGCAGGTTGTTGGGCATCGGGGGGGGCCTTCGTATGTGTGTGTGGCGCCGCAGGTGGATGTCATGTGAGGCCTTGTTGGTTGTGGCCGCAAGCGACGTCCCCTCTACAGCGCGTTGCTTGGTCTGTCACTCGGATAAAAATGACATTTATGAAATCCAAATATACAACACTAATTTTATTTTCCTTGACGCTTTTTTTTATTGAATACACAATCGATGTCATAAAGTTTTGTAAGTTGGTCATGTTGTGACGAGGAGGTGTTGTGGGGAACGAAACCAAAATAGCCGACCGGTCCCGGGACGGCGAATACCTGACCTTCCGCCTGGGTGGCGAGGACTACGGCATCCCGATACTCGTGGTGCAAGAGATACGGGGATACACCGAGCCCACGCGCATCGCGAATGCACCGAGGTTCATCAAGGGAGTGCTGAACCTGCGTGGTGTCATCGTTCCCATCGTGGATCTGCGCATCAAATTGCGCGAGCGTGACGTCGTCTACAACGACCTCACGGTGACCATCGTGCTCAATATCGGGCAGCAGGTGGTGGGCATCGTGGTCGACTCGGTGTCAGACGTGATTGCGCTGACCGGGCCACAGATCAAACCCCCGCCAGACATCCAGACGGACCAGGACGCGGGCTACATCACCGGCATCGCCACCGTGGAGCAGGGTGACGAACACCGCATGCTGATTCTCCTGGACATCAGCCGCTTGCTGTCGGCTGACGACATCCAGCTTGCACAGCAAGCCCTGGCTTGAAGTTCTCCCATCAAACTCATAGAGGCAGACATGAATCTCATCAAGAATCTGAAGGTGGGCAGCCGCCTGTTCGCCGCTTTCGGGCTGTTGCTCGCACTGCTGGGTGTGGTGGGGGTGATCGGCATCATGAACATGAGCAAGATCAACGACATGGCCGATGCGATGTACCTCAACGAGGTGCAGGGCATGTCCCACATCAAGGACGCCAACATCAACCTCGTCTACATTGGCAGGGCGCGGGGCAACTACCTGCTGGCGACCAGTGAGGAGGAGCGCAGGCAGACCAAGGAAGGCATTGAACGGTTCATGAAGGACTTTGACACCTATCTTGAAAAAGCCAAGCCGTTGTTCTTTTCAGACGAAGCCAAGCGTTTGTTCAATGTGATTGCCCAGGAAGGAAAGAGCTATGAAAATGCGATGCAGAAGGTTCTGTCGCTGGCCGCGAACGAGCCGCTCGCCCAGCGCAGCGAGGAACTGAACCAGGCGCTGGCGGTGGTAGCCAGGCACGCCAAGGTGATCGACGATGCCATGACCGAGTTGGGTGATCAAAAGGAGCGCCGGGCGGCGCAGGCTTCCGAGGACACGACGGTCCTGTATGAGCGAAGCGTGGTGCTGATGCTGGTGGTCATTGGGGTTTCGGTGTTCATCGGTGTTCTGATGGGAACCATCATCAGCCGCTCCATCACACGGCCCCTGACGCAGGCCGTCAAGCTGGCCGAGACGGTGGCTGCGGGGGATTTGACGTCCAGGGTTGAGGTGGAAGGCAAGGATGAGACCGCGCAACTGCTCAAGGCGCTGGCTGGGATGAACGAAAGCCTGGTGAAGATCGTGACAGAGGTGCGCCAGGCGAGCGATTCGATTGCCACGGGCTCCACCGAGATTGCCACGGGCAACGCAGACCTGTCGCAGCGGACCGAGGAGCAGGCATCGAACCTTGAGGAGACGGCGGCGTCGATGGAAGAGTTGACCGCCACGGTCAACCAGAACGCCGAGACGGCCCGCCAGGCCAGCCAGCTGGCCCAGGGGGCCAGCAGCGCGGCGGCGCATGGCGGCGAGGTGGTGGGCCAGGTCGTGACCACCATGGACGAGATCACCACCAGCTCCAAGAAGATTGCCGACATCATCAGCGTCATTGACGGCATTGCTTTCCAGACCAACATCCTGGCGCTCAATGCCGCGGTGGAAGCGGCACGCGCTGGCGAGCAGGGCCGGGGCTTTGCTGTGGTGGCGGGCGAGGTGCGCAGCCTGGCGCAAAAGAGTGCCAGCGCGGCCAAGGAGATCAAGGACCTGATCACCGCGAGCGTGGAGAAGGTCGAAGCCGGATCGGCGCTGGTGGGGCAGGCAGGCGAAAGCGTGAGCAACATCGTCACGCAGGTCAAGCGGGTGAATGACCTGATCAGCGAGATCACTGCAGCGAGCAACGAGCAGGCGACGGGTATCTCGCAGGTGGGCGAGGCGGTGCAGCAGCTGGACCAGGTGACGCAGCAGAACGCGGCGTTGGTGGAGGAGTCTGCGGCGGCGGCGGACAGCCTGCAGCAGCAGGCTGCGCGGCTCACCCAGGTGGTGGGTGTGTTCAAGCTGGCGCAGGACGGTGGCCAGCACGTCCCGGTGGGCGTGCCCCAGACCATCAAGAAGCCTGCACCAAGCCGGGCGAAAGCCGTGCTGCACACCGCAGCCGCCGCTGCCAAACGGCTGGAGCCGAAAGGTAAACTGCCTGCAACCGTTCAACTGGCCCATGCCGCCGCCGGGGGCGTGCCTTCGGTGGTTTCCGGGGCCAAAGCGCGGGACGGCGACTGGGACAGTTTCTGAAAAAGGGCGGCTGCAACCCCCGGTGGTGAATGACATGTCACAGGGGGTGCCCGTTGGAAAATGGTGCTAACCTCTTGCGCACCAGACCGCCCAAGGCGGCACAGCAGAGAGGCATGATGCATGCAAGACACCAGACCCGTGGAAAACGTTGACCCATCGCCAGGTTTACGGATGTTGACGACGCTCAAGGTGGCTGTCGTGACAACCGTGGTGGCGTGTCTGGCGATTTTTTCCGCGGGGCTGTATGTGGCCGCGTCGTCGCAGGACAAGCTGGTTGCGGAGGATTCGCGCCGGCAGTTCCGTGGGCTGGCGGAGCTCTATGGGATGCAGCTTGCCTCTCATGTAAGGGACTATTCCAACTGGACGGAAGCGGTTCAGAAGCTCGCCATTGAACCCGACCCCGTGTGGTGGAAAGACAATGCCGGTGATTTCGCCGTCAACGGCTTCAAGCTGGACCACAGTCTCTTCGTGACGGGGCAGAACCAGTTGCTGTTTCACAGCGCCGCTGACAAGGGCGGGCCGAAAATCGAGCTGACCCCGTCGCTTCAGGCGCTCATCGAGAGCGCCAGGGCCAAGCCCCGTACGGCTGACGCGGAAGAAGCCGTTGCCGTGGGCTACATCGAGCTGGACGGTGCCATCATGATGGCCGCCGCCGCAACCCTGGCCAGCACCGAAGACAACCTCACGATTCCCGATGAAAACGCCACGCTGGTGTTTGCGAGGCGGCTGGAGGGCAAGGTGCTCGACAACATCGGGCGGCTGATGGCGGTTGAAAAGATCGCGGTCGGCAAACTTCAGGACATGTCGCATCCGGTGGAGTTGCCGGTGGCTTTGCTGGATGGCGCTCCCTGGGGAGTTGTCAGCTGGGAGCCTCCCACGCCGGGCGTGTCAATCCTGAAAAAGCTCCTGCCGCTGGCTGTGATCTTCATGCTGGCCATCGGGGGTGGCATGGCCTATGCCCAGGTCAGGTCACGCAAGCTCAAGGAAAGGATGTTGGCCGAAGAGGACCAGCTGGCCACGGCCAAGAGCCGTGCAACCGAAATCCTTTCGACGGCGGCACACGGCATATTCGGTGTGGACCGCGAAGGGGTGATCCAGTATGTCAATGCCGGGGCGGTGAACATATCGGGTTATGCCGCGAACGAGCTGATCGGGCGCTCTGTCTACCGCATGGTCGCGGAAACGATGGCTGGCAGCCGGCCTGTGGCGGATGGCGCGTCTCCCGTGGAGGAGGCGATGACAAAGAACGTCACCGTTCAAGGTGGCGTGACGAAGTTCCGCCGGAAGGACGGGGCCATCTACTACATCAAGTTCACCGTTGCCCCCACGCTGCAGGATGACCAGGTGGTGGGTGCCGTGGTTTCCTTCGTGGACGTGTCGAGCCAGGTGGAAGCCAACAAGAAGCTGCGGGAGCAGCAGACCTATGACCCATTGACGCGGCTCTACAGCCGGAAGTTTTTTGTCGAAGCGTTGGCGAGAAAGATCAACGACACCCGTGGCCCGGCTGTCCTGACCGTCATTCTGCTGGACTTGGACAACTTCAAGCAGATCAACGACAGCTTCGGCTACGCCGCCGGGGACCTGCTCCTGAAGAAGGTTTCCGACCGCATTCAAGCCAGCGCAACGAAGACGGCGTGGATTGCCAGGATCGGGGCAGACGACTTCCTGATCGCGTTGCCGGAGGAGCGCGAGCGCAGTGGTGTGCGGGGCGAAGTGCAAAGAATCATCGAGCACGTGAGCGGGCGGTACGTGCTGGACGGCGCGGAAGCGTGGGTTTCGGTGAGCGCCGGGGTGTCGGTCTTCCCGGAGGATGGACAGGAGCCCACCGAGCTGTTGCACAACGCGGAATTGGCCATGCGAAGCGCGCGGCAGCTGGGCCCGAACAGCCTGGAGTTCTTCAGCCGTGACCTGGTGGAGCGCCGCAAGCGTGCCTACGCGCTGGAGAGCGAGTTGCGGAGCGCCATCGCAGAAGACCAGCTGCGCGTGGAATACCAGCCGATCGTTCTGACGTCGACCGGCGAGGTCTCGCATCTGGAGGCGCTGCTGCGTTGGAACTCCCCCAGCCTGGGGCCGATCAGCCCGGCAGAGTTCATCCCCATCGCCGAAGACTCGGGATTGATCGCAGATATCGGGAACTGGGTATTCGAGGAGTGTTGCCGGCAGGTGCGTGCCTGGCGTGACGACGGCCTGCAGCTCAGCGTGGCGATCAACGTGTCGAGCCAGCAGGTGCCCGACAAGTTGCCCGCCAGCAAGATCCGCCAGCTGCTTGATGACCACGGCGTCAGCGGTGACCAGATCCTGATCGAGATCACGGAGTCGGTCCTGATATCGAGCCCGGTGGATTTCAAGAAATGGCTGCTGGAAGTGAAGGCGTTGGGGATCCGGGTGGTGCTGGACGACTTTGGCACGGGGTACTCTTCCCTGGCCTACCTGAGCCAGTACAAGATCGACGGCCTGAAAATCGACAAGACGTTTGTGTCCCGGATCGACACGCACGAGGACGACCGGCTCCTGATCGGGTCCATCCTTTCCATGGCGCACAGCCTGGGGCTGGCCGTGACGGCCGAGGGGGTGGAAACGGCGTCGCAAATGGACTGGCTGGCCGAAAACCGTTGCGATTACCTTCAGGGCTACCTGTTTGCCAGACCGCTTTCCCGTGGCGGGGTGACGACCTATCTTCAAGGGGCAAGTCTGCAATTTCTTCCCAGGACCGTCGGCAGCCTGGAATGAAGAGCTGAATTCACCCGGGGCCCGGCTCGCGGCAGCCCTGGGTGCTGGCCGCACGCTCGTCTTCCCCGGTAAGGGAAGACGAGGTGGCTGGTCACCGGATGCCTTGTGAGCACGAGATAATCTTATGGCTTTGCACCCGGAATGTGCTTCTTTTGTGCTGCTGAAATGGGGTATACTCTGGAAGGATATTCCTTGATTATTTGATTTTTAGGGATAATCTTCCTGTTGAAGTCTGCTTCGGGAGGAGCCCTCATGAAAGATGGTCAGCTGGACGAAACCGATCGTCAGATACTCCGGGTGTTGAGCAAGGACGGCCGCGTCAGCAACCAGAAGTTGGCGGATGCGGTGCACCTGTCCCCCACGCCATGCTGGAACCGTGTGAAGGCGCTGGAAGAGACCGGGTTCATCAGCGGTTACGCCGCCATCCTGGACCAGCACGCGCTGGGCCTGCCCGATGTGGTGATCATCGAGGTGACGTTGGACCGGCACGACGACGACATCTTCCGGCGCTTCGGCGAGGCCCTGGCGGAACTGCCCGAGGTGATGGAGGCTTACCTCATCACCGGGGAGTACGACTACCTGGTGAAGGTGGCGGTGTCGGGCACCGAAGGTTACGAGCGCTTCCTGCGCCAGAAGCTCTACAAGCTGCCGGGTATCCGCCACAGCCGCTCCACCTTTGCGCTGCGCTGCCTCAAGCGCGTGCATTCGGTGGTGCCATAACCCCTCAGAAGCTGCCCGCGAAGCGGTAGCGCGAGGCTGGGTGCCACATGACGGCGACCGAGGCAACCTGGCCCTGTGAATGTGTTTGCCGGTGCAGCACCAGGCAGGGCTCGCCCGGGGGCATGTGTAGCAGTTCGCCCACATGCCGGGGCGGGGCGCTGGCCTCGATCTCGAAGCTCACGCCCTGCAGCGGCGCCACGCGCATGAGGTAGGCGTTGGGCGTCTGGCTGTTGAAGTCTTGAGCCAGGTAATCCGGTGCCACGCGGGGGTTCACGTGGCGGTCTTCCACCTGGATGGGCTGGCCGTTCTCGAAGTGCACCACCACCGAGTGGAAGAGCGCGTCCCCAGGCTTGATGCCAAAGCGGCGGGCCAGGGCCTCGCTGGCCCGGGTGCGTTCCAGCAGCTGCAACTCGCTGCGGTGCCGGTGACCGCGCGCGGCAATCTCGTCGGCAATGTTGCGTATCTCCACCAGCGTGGCCTGGTACTTCTGCTGCGCCACGAAGGTGCCTGAACCCTGCACGCGCTCCACGATCTGCTCGTCGCTGAGTTCGCGAATGGCACGGTTGACGGTCATTCGTGACACGCCGAATTCGCGAGCCAACGCCTCTTCGCTGGGAATGGCGTCGCCTTCCTTCCAGGTGCCGTCGTGGATGCGCGCCAGCACGTGGCGCTTGATTTGCTCGTAGGCGGGCAGCTTGTCGGACATAGGGTTTTCCCCGATCCTTTCAGGTGCGCTGTTGTATTGACAGAAGGGATTATGTTCCATAAAGTTGTATATATGACTTTCAAGTCATCGAACGTATTTGTCTATCCAAGTCCACCCGAGGAGATGTTTATGAACACCAGCGTCGTCACCGCCAACGCGTCGGGCCGGCCTGCCGCCTTACTGCGGCTGATCGCCTACAGCGCGATCGGCTTGGTGATGTTCTTTCTGCCCGTCGACATCGGCGGCAAGTCCACCATCCTGTTCGACCACGCGGCCAGCTGGCTTGCAACGACGCAGCGGCCGCTGGCGATTGCTTTCGTGCTGGCGCTGATGGCCTGGGGTGCGGCCGCGCCTTTCGTGCAACGCACCTGGCGGCGCAACACCACCACGGCGGTGTTCAGCGCGCTCAAGGTGCTGGGGCTGGTGCTGGCCTTGATGTACCTACTGAAGGTGGGGCCCGCGCCGCTGTTCGAAAAGGACATGCTGCCCTTCCTGTTTGACAAGCTGGCACTGACGGTGGGGCTGATCGTGCCGCTGGGTGCCATTGCGCTGGCTTTTCTGGTGGGGTTTGGCTTGCTGGAGATGGTGGGTGTGCTGCTTCAGCCCGTGATGCGGCCGGTCTGGCGCACGCCGGGGCACTCGGCCATCGACGCGGTGGCGTCTTTCGTGGGCAGTTATTCGGTGGGGTTGCTCATCACCAACCGCGTGTACCTGGAAGGCAAGTACACCGCCCGTGAGGCCGCCATCATCGCCACGGGGTTCTCCACGGTGTCTGCAGCGTTCATGGTCATCGTGGCCAAGACGCTGGGACTGATGGGGGCCTGGAATTTCTACTTCTGGTCCACCTTCGTGATCGCGTTCGCCGTGACTGCCATCACCACCCGCATGCCCCCCATTTCCCGCATGGACAACAGCGGCGGCGTGAGCGGCAGCCTGCCCGCAGGCCGCACCCGCTGGCAGGCCGCGTGGGACGCTGGCCTGAGCCAGGCGCAGGCAGCACCGGCCCTGTGGCGCGTGCTGCGCGACAACCTGCGCGACGGCATTGCCATGGCCAGCGCGGTGGTGCCCACCATCCTGGCGGTGGGCCTGATCGGGCTGCTGCTGGCCCGTTACACGCCCGTGTTCGACGTGCTGGGCCTGCTGCTGGTGCCCTTCGTGTGGCTGGCCGGTCTGGCCGAACCCATGCTGACGGCCAAGGCCCTGGCGTCTGGCCTGGCCGAGATGTTCCTGCCCGCCATTCAGCTGAAGGGTGCCGACCCCGTGGTGCGCTACGTGGCCGCCGTGGTGTCGGTCAGCTCGGTGCTGTTCTTCTCGGGTTCCATTCCGTGCGTGCTCGCCACGCGCATTCCGCTGTCGCTGCGCCAGATGGTTGCCATCTGGTTCGTGCGAACCGTCCTCAGCCTGTTGTTGGCCGCAGCTGTCGGTCACCTGGCCTTTGCCCAGGGCTGGATCGCCTGACCCTGCCCCTCACCGGAGATTTGACATGATCACCCCAACCGACCCCCGCCTGGACACCAGCCGCGTCATCCGCGCACCGCGCGGCAACCAGCTGAACTGCAAGAACTGGATCGCCGAAGCGGCGTACCGCATGATCCAGAACAACCTGGACCCTGAAGTGGCCGAGAACCCGCAGCACCTGGTGGTGTACGGCGGCATTGGCCGTGCCGCGCGTGACTGGGCCTGCTTCGACAAGATCCTGGAAACGCTGCGCGAGCTGAACGACGACGAGTCGCTGCTGATCCAGTCGGGCAAGCCGGTGGGCGTGTTCAAGACGCACAGCAACGCCCCGCGCGTTCTGCTGGCCAACTCCAACCTGGTGCCCAAGTGGGCCAACTGGGAGCACTTCAACGAACTGGACCGCAAGGGACTGTTCATGTACGGCCAGATGACGGCAGGCAGCTGGATCTACATCGGCAGCCAGGGCATTGTGCAGGGCACGTTCGAGACCTTTGTGGAGGCAGGCCGCCAGCACTACAACAACGACCTGTCTGGCAGGTGGATACTCACAGCTGGTCTGGGCGGCATGGGCGGTGCGCAGCCGCTGGCGGCCACGCTGGCGGGGGCGTGCTCGTTGAACATCGAGTGCCAGCAGAGCAGCATCGACTTCCGCCTGCGCACGCGTTATGTGGACAAGCAGGCGCGCGACATCGACCACGCGCTCGAACTCATCAAAGAGCACACCGCAAAGAAAGAGGCCGTGTCCATCGCCCTGCTGGGCAACGCGGCAGAGGTGCTGCCCGAACTGGTGAAACGTGCCAAGGCCGGTGGCATCAAGCCCGACCTGGTGACCGACCAGACCTCGGCACACGACCTGATCAACGGCTACCTGCCACTGGGCTGGTCTGTGGCCGACTGGAAGGCCGCGCAAAAAGACCCGGCCCAGCACAAGCGCCTGACCGAAGAAGCTGCACGCAGCTGCGCCGTGCACGTGCAGGCCATGCTGGACTTCCAGTCCATGGGCATTCCCACGGTGGACTACGGCAACAACATCCGCCAGGTGGCGTTTGACCAGGGCGTGAAGAACGCGTTCGACTTTCCCGGCTTTGTGCCTGCGTACATCCGCCCGCTGTTCTGCGAGGGCAAGGGCCCGTTCCGCTGGGTGGCGCTTTCGGGCGACCCGGAGGACATCTACAAGACCGATGCCAAGATCAAGGAGCTGTTCCCCAACAACAAGCACACCCACCGCTGGCTGGACATGGCGCGCGAGCGCATCAGCTTCCAGGGGCTGCCCGCACGCATCTGCTGGCTGGGCCTGGGCGAACGTCACCTGGCTGGCCTGGCGTTCAACGAGATGGTGCGCAAGGGCGAGCTGAAGGCGCCCATCGTGATTGGCCGCGACCACCTGGACACCGGTTCGGTGGCCAGCCCCAACCGCGAGACCGAAGGCATGAAGGACGGCACCGACGCTGTGAGCGACTGGCCGCTGCTGAATGCGCTGCTCAACACGGCGGGTGGCGCCAGCTGGGTCAGCCTGCACCACGGTGGTGGCGTGGGTATGGGCTACTCGCAGCACTCGGGCATGGTGATCGTGGCTGACGGCACCGATGCCGCTGCCGAGCGCCTGGCACGTGTGCTGGTGAACGACTGCGGTTCGGGCGTGATGCGCCACGCTGACGCAGGCTACGAACTGGCGATCGAGACTGCGAAGAAACAGGGCTTGCATCTGCCCATGTTGCGCGGATGATGTTGGTCATGACACAAACCATCAACCTCAAACCCGGCCAGATGACCCTGGCCGATCTGCGCACCATCTGGCGCGGGCCCGTGAAGGCCAGCCTGCCCGAATCTGCCTATGCAGCCATGCAGGCTTCGGCGCAGGCCATCCACGGCATCGTCACCCAGGGCGACGCGGCCTACGGCATCAACACCGGTTTTGGCAAGCTGGCCAAGACGCGCATCCCCGACGAGCAGCTGGAGCAGTTGCAGCGCAACCTGATCCTGTCGCACGCGGTGGGTACGGGCGAACCCATGAGCGACGCCACGGCGCGGTTGGTCGTGGCCATGAAGGCGGCCAGCCTGGCGCGCGGCTATTCGGGCGTGCGCCCGGTGGTGGTGGATACCCTGCTGGCCGTGTTGAACGCGGGCATCGTGCCCCGCATTCCCGTCAAGGGTTCGGTGGGCGCCTCGGGCGACCTGGCGCCGCTGTCGCACATGACGCTGGCGCTGATGGGCGAGGGCGATGTGCGCGTGAACGGCGAATGGGTGCGCGCTGACGCGGCGTTGAAGCAGGCGGGTATTGCCCCGCTCACGCTGGCGGCCAAGGAAGGGCTGGCGCTGATCAACGGCACCCAGGTCTCCACGGCGCTGGCGCTGCACGGCCTGTTCATGGCCGAGCGGTTGCTGGAAGCGGGTACCGTGACCGGCGCGCTGAGCGTGGATGCCGCCAAGGGCAGCGACGCGCCGTTCGACCCGCGCATCCACGCGGTGCGCGGGCAGCCGGGTCAGATCGCCTCTGCCGCAGCCACGCGCGCATTGCTGGAAGGCAGCGCCATCCGCCGTTCGCACCTGGCCAACGACGAGCGCGTGCAGGACCCCTACAGCCTGCGCTGCCAGCCCCAGGTGATGGGCGCCTGCCGCGACCTGATCGTGCAGGCCGCGCGCACGCTGCTGACCGAGGCCAACGCCGTGACCGACAACCCGCTGGTGTTCATCGACACGGGCGAGGTCATCTCGGGCGGCAACTTCCACGCCGAGCCGGTGGCCTTCGCGGCCGACACGCTGGCGCTGGCCATTGCCGAGATCGGTGCGCTGGCTGAGCGGCGCATCGCGCTGCTTATCGACAGCTCGCTGTCGGGCCTGCCGCCCTTCCTGGTGGACAACCCGGGCCTGAACAGCGGCTTCATGATCGCCCATGTGACGGCGGCTGCCCTGGCTTCCGAGAACAAGTCGCAAGCCCACCCGGCGAGCGTGGACAGCCTGCCCACCAGCGCCAACCAGGAGGACCACGTGAGCATGGCCACCTACGCCGGGCGGCGCCTGGCCGAAATGGCCGACAACACCGCGACCATCCTGGGCATTGAATGGCTGGCTGCCGCGCAGGGGGTGGACTTCCACCGTCCACTGGCCACGTCGGCGCGTTTGGGCAAGGTGATGGACAAGCTGCGCGCGCAGGTGCCGTTCTCCGACCGCGACCGGCTGTTCGCCCCCGATATTGAAGCTGCGCGCCGGCTGGTGCTGGAAGGCCACGCGGGCGATGGCAACGAGGACGCCTTGGCGCCCCTGTGGGCGCAGTGAGGGGATTGGCGTGAAGGTCATCAGCGCTGCTGACGTGCCCGCCGTGCCCTGGCGCAACGGCGGCGGGCTGACGCGCGAACTGCTGGCCTGGCCCGACCCTGCCGACTGGCGGCTGCGTGTGAGCGTGGCCGACATTGCCAGCGACGGGCCTTTTTCTGCCTTCCCCGGCGTCACCCGCGTGTTTGCCGTGCTTGAAGGGCCGGGGGTGGCGTTGACCTGGCCCGGGCGCCGTGTGGAGCAGCGCACCACGGACATGCCGCTCACCTTTGACGGGGCTGACCCGCCGCAGGGGCAGTTGCTGGACGGCCCGGTGCGCGACCTGAACGTGATGTGCCGTGGCGGAAGCGTGTCTGTGCTGCCTGCGGCCAACCCTTGGCGCCCTGCCTACGGGGCACGCGCCGGTCTGTTTGCCCGCGTGCCGGGGCGGTGGCAGTGCGGGCCGCAGTCTGTGCCGGTGCCCGCACGCACGCTGTTGTGGGACGACGCTGCCAGCGGCAGCGAATGGCGGTTTGTTGCCGATACCGACGACACCACCAACCCGGCAGGCTGGTGGATTCTTCACGAGGACACACACGCATGAACACGAAGCGCCTGTGGCGCAACGCCCGCCTGGCCACCCTCACGGGCGAGGGCTGGGGCCTGATCGACCAAGGGGCCTTGTTGATGCAAGGCGAACACATCACCTGGGTGGGTGCGCAAAGCGCCTTGCCCGCAGGATTGTTGGTGGACGAGGAGCGCGACCTGGGTGGTGCCCTGGTTACCCCGGGGCTGGTGGACTGCCACACGCACCTGGTCTATGGCGGGCGCCGTGCCGACGAGGCCGAAATGCGGCTCAACGGCGCCACGTACGAGCAGATTGCACGCGCGGGCGGTGGCATACGTTCCACCGTGGCCGCGACGCGGGCCGCCAGCGAAGAAGAACTGCTGCGCCTGGCTGCCAAGCGGGTGCAGGTGATGGCAGCGCAAGGCGTGACCACGCTGGAGGTGAAGTCGGGTTACGGCCTGTCGCTGGAGGTGGAGGCACGCTGCCTGCGCGTGGCGCGCCGGTTGGCGCAAGCCGGTTTGGTGGACGTGCGCACCACCTACCTGGGCGCGCACGCGCTGCCGCCAGAGTTCGACGGGCGGCAGGACGCCTACGTGGACGCCGTGTGCGCCTGGATGGGCCAGCTGCACGCTGACGGGTTGGTCGACGCCGTGGACGCCTTCTGCGAGAACGTGGGTTTCACCCCCGCGCAGACGCGCCGCGTGTTCGAGACCGCGCAGGCCCTGGGCCTGCCCGTGAAGCTGCACGCCGAACAACTGTCCGACCAGGGCGGCGCAGAGCTGGCCGCCGCCTTCGGGGCCTTGTCTTGCGATCACCTGGAGTACCTGAGCGACGCGGGCATTGCCGCCATGCGCGCTGCGGGAACCGTGGCGGTGCTGCTGCCCGGGGCCTTCTACATGCTTCGTGAAACGAAGCTGCCGCCCATTGCCGCGTTGCGCGAGGCGGGCGTGCCCATGGCCGTTTCCACCGACCACAACCCAGGCACATCGCCCGGGCTGTCCCTGCCCTTGTCGGCACACATGGCGTGCACCTTCTTCCGGCTGACGCCGCTGGAGGCGGTGCGCGGCATCACCGTGAACGCTGCCCGTGCCCTGGGTCTGGCAGACCGCGGCACCCTGGCGGCGGGCCAGCGCGCCGACCTGGCTGTGTGGGACCTGGAACACCCGAACGAACTCACCTATTGGTTTGGCCACAACCCGTGCAAGGGCACGGTGCTGGCCGGTCAGGACATCACCCAATGACGATTCCATTCATCTGGCAAGGCCGTGTGGACAGCGAGGAAACCGGCGTCAGCACGCGCTGGCACCAGCACGTGCGGCCCTTTGATGGTCAAAGCCAAGGCGGCGTGGCCCTGATGGGCTTTGCCGTGGACGAGGGCGTGCGCCGCAATGCTGGGCGTGCGGGCGCCGCCGAAGGGCCGCGCGCCCTGCGTGGTGCGTTGGCCAGCCTGCCCGTGCTGGGCGAGCCCGCCCTGTGGGACGCTGGCGACGTGCATTGCGAAGGCGGCGCACTGGAAGCCGCGCAGGCCGCACTGGGCAACCGTGTGGCGCAAGCCATGAAGCAGGGCTGTCTGCCGCTGGTGCTGGGCGGTGGGCACGAGGTGGCCTGGGGCACCTTCCAGGGCATTGCCCAGGCCCGCCCTCACGACAAGCGCGTGCTCATCGTCAACTTCGACGCGCACTTCGACCTGCGCCAGGCCGCGCAGGCCAATTCGGGCACGCCTTTTCGCCAGATACACGATTGGTGCGTAAGCCAGGGACGGCCGTTCGACTACCGCGTGCTGGGCATCAGCCGCTTTGCCAACACACAGGCCCTGTTCGAGCGGGCCGATGCCTGGGGCGTGCGCTACTGGCTCGACGACGCCTTGCAGACGGACGACGGCGTGGAACAGGCAAGGCAGGCATTGGCACAGGACCTGGCCCAGTGCGACGCCGTGTACCTGACCGTGTGCCTGGACGTGCTGCCCGGCGGGCAGGCGCCTGGCGTTTCAGCCCCCGCTGCCCTGGGTGTGCCGCTGGCCCGCGTGCTGGCGCTGATGGACGAGGTGCTGTCTGCAGGCAAGCTGGTGGCCGCCGACATTGCCGAACTCAACCCAGGGCTGGACCGCGATGGCCTGACCGCGCGCGTGGCGGCTCGGGTGGCGGCGCACATCGCGCGCCATGGGCCGCGCTGACGAGTTCCTGCTATGATGCGGCCCGTCATTGGGGAGTAGCCGCTCTTCATCCCCGAAGAGGCTTGCGTCAACACACTTGTCCCGCAGGACATGGCGCAAGCGGTTCACCGACTTGGCAAGACCTTTGACCACCGCGCGTCCTTCCTGGCCGGAGACGCGCCGTGGTCAATAGTCCAGAAGTCCGGCCTAGGAGCATCCATGGAATCCCTGCTCGTTTCGACCGGTGTGGTCGCTCTGGCCGAAATCGGCGACAAGACCCAACTCCTGGCCTTCTTGCTGGCCGCCCGTTTCAAGAAGCCCTTGCCCATCATCGCGGGCATCCTGCTGGCTACCATCGTCAACCACGGGCTGGCCGGTGCGCTGGGTGCGTGGATCACCGCGTCCGTGAGCGCCGACGTGCTGCGCTGGGTGCTGGGCCTGTCGTTCATTGCCATGGCGGTGTGGACGCTGATCCCCGACGAGATCGAGGAAGACGAGACAAAGATCGCCAAGCGGCTGGGGGTGTTTGGCGCCACGCTGGTCACCTTCTTTCTTGCGGAAATGGGTGACAAGACGCAGGTGGCGACCGTGGCCATGGCCGTGCATTACGCCGCGCCCGTGCTGGTGGTGATCGGCACGACGCTGGGCATGCTGATTGCCGACGTGCCGGCCGTGTTCGTGGGTGACAAGCTGGCCGGAAAGATTCCCATGAGGCTGGTGCACGGTGTTGCCGCCGCGGTGTTTGCCGTGCTGGGAGTGATGACACTGCTAGGCGCGGGCTCGAACCTGGGGTTGTGAGGTTTTCGGGGGTTAAACATGCCTGCTGGCAGCCATTGGCCGCAGGAACTGTTGCGCCCGGCGTGTGTCGCACAGCAGTGTGCCGCTGGTGGTGCAGGAGGCTTTGCCCGTGCAACGTGTGCTTCGCTGGCTGTCCGTGTTGTGGGTGGGCTTGTTCGGGCTGGGTTTCGGGCTCAGTCTGGCCGACTCTGCGGTGGTGCACGACGACCAGCCTCGCAACTGGCGCACGGCGCCCAGGCATTCGTCTGGTCAGGCCCCAGACCCCCTGAAGCACGCGGATGAGGCCATCGTCCAAGTCTATGCGGCCCCCACCGTGGGTTGGCGCGGCGTATTTGCCGTGCACCCCTGGATCATTTTCAAGCGGGCGGGCGAAACCACCTACACCCGTCACGAGGTCGTCGGCTGGCGTACGCCAGACGTTGTGCAGCGTGACTACGCCGTTCCTGACGGCCTTTGGTATGGGGCCAGCCCCCGGCTGCTGGTGGAGCACCGGGGGCCGACGGCGCAGGCGCTCATCAATCCTATTGAGGCGGCCATTGCCAGCTACCCGTATGCCGACCGTTACCGCAGCTTTCCCGGCCCCAACAGCAACACCTTTCTGGCGCACATTGGGCGCGAGGTGCCAGGGCTGGCCCTGGATTTGCCAGCCAATGCCATCGGCAAGGACTACCGGGGTTTGACGGACCCGCTGGGGATATCGCCATCTGGCAGCGGAGTGCAGCTGTCTCTGGCGGGTTTGCTGGGCGTCAGCGTGGGTTGGCAGGAAGGGGTGGAACTCAACGTGCTTGGGTTGAGTTTTGGCGTGGACTGGAACAGCCCGGCATTGCGCTTGCCGTTCGTGGGGCGGTTGGGTTGGAATGACGTTCCAAACCTCTAGGTAAAACCCATATTACGTTCGATTATCGATCTATATAGGTTGATAATCGAACGGATTGGGTTTGGGTTCATTTTTGCGTGATTCTTTTTCCGGTAGAAAGCAGGCCTTTCGCCGGCACAGCCTTGAGGGTGTGTCGTTGCAGGCAGAGGGCTTAACCGGGAGGTGTTTCATGCGTGCCAAGAGTTCGACCAGAAGGCTCAGCCTGCGGGTCCAGTTGACGCTGTGGGTCGTGTCCATCGTGCTGATGGGCTTTGCCGTGACCATCGTGGTGCTGGCGAACCGGGCGGCAGGCATGCAGCGTGAGGCAGCGCACGCCTATGCAGAACAGCTGGCCGCGCGCAACGGCGCCGAGGTGGGAGCAAACATCAAGACGGCCATGGACACGGCGGCCACGTTGGCCAACGCGCTGGGCAGCATGCAGGCGTCTGGCGTGGCGCAGCGCGACACGGCCAACGCCATGCTCAAGGGCGTGCTGGAGGGCAACCCGGCCTTGCTGGGGGTGTGGACGGGTTGGGAACCCGACGCCTTCGACGGCAAGGACGGCGAGTACGTGGGCCAGTCGGGGCACGACGCCACGGGCCGTTTCGTGCCGTACTGGAACAAGGGCCTGGGCATGGCCGTGATGGAGGCGCTGGTCGATTACGACAAGCCCGGTGCCGGGGACTATTACCTGGTGACCCGCCAGACCGGCAAGCCTTTGCTGCGCGACCCTTACCGGTATTCCGTGGCGGGCAAGGAGACGCTCATCACCTCGGTGGCGGTGCCCGTGCTGGTGAACGGTTCTGCCGTGGGTGTGGTGGGGGTGGACATGGCGCTGGCCAGCCTGCAAGGGGTGGTGGGGCAGATCCGCATCTTCGATTCCGGCTACGCAACGCTGCTGTCCCACGGCGGTTTGGTGGTGGGCGACCGCGACGCGCAAAGCGTGGGCCAGGACATGGCCCAGCTGGGTTTCTCGCAAGAAGCGCGGGCTGCGGTGAAAGCCGGGCAGTCCTTGACGGTGAGTGAGCGCGACGAACGGCTGGGGGGCGCCAGCGTGACGCGCCTGTACGTGCCAGTGCGCGTGGGCAGCGTGCCCACGCCGTGGATGTTCGTGGCCACCGTGCCGGAGGCAGAGATACTGGCAGGCGTGAACCGGCTCATGTTGCTGGCAGCGGTGCTGGGGCTGGCAAGCGTGGTGTTGGTGTCGGTGGGGCTGAGCGTGTCGCTGGAACGGCTGGTGCTGCGCCCCCTGGGAGGTGAACCCGCCGAGGCAGCCGCGATTGCCAACCGTGTGGCCCAGGGCGACCTGAGCCAGCCCATTGCCGTTCGGCAGGGAGACGGCGGTAGCCTGATGGCACAGCTCAGCCGCATGCAGGCGTCGCTGGTGCAGGTGGTGTCCAACGTGCGCCACGGCGCACAGAACGTGGCCACGGCCAGTACCGAGATATCGCACGGCAACCAGGATCTGTCATCGCGCACCGAGAACCAGGCCAGCGCGCTGGAGCAGACGGCTGCCTCCATGGAGGAGCTGGGCTCCACCGTGCGCCAGAACGCCGACAGCGCCCGCCAGGCCAACCAGCTCGCGCTCGACGCGTCCGAGGTGGCGGTGCGGGGCGGCGACGTGGTCAACCGCGTGGTCGACACGATGAAGGACATCAACGACAGCTCGCGCAAGATCGCCGACATCATCAGCGTCATCGACGGCATCGCCTTCCAGACCAACATCCTGGCACTCAATGCCGCCGTGGAAGCCGCGCGTGCCGGCGAGCAGGGCCGCGGCTTTGCCGTGGTCGCAGGCGAGGTGCGCAGTCTGGCCCAGCGCAGCGCAGAGGCGGCCAAGGAGATCAAGGCGCTGATCGACGCCAGCGTGGGGCGCGTGGCGGTTGGCTCCGACCTGGTCGATCAGGCCGGCGCCACCATGCAGGAGGTGGTGGTGGCGATCCAGCGTGTCACTGGCATCGTGGGTGAGATCAGTGCGGCCAGCGCCGAGCAAAGCTCGGGCGTGGCGCAGATTGGCGAAGCCGTGCAGAGCATGGACAACGTGACGCAGCAGAACGCCGCGCTGGTGGAGGAAATGGCGGCGGCCGCCACGGCACTGAAAGGCCAGGCCGAGGAGCTGGTGCAGGCGGTGGCGGTGTTCCGGGTCTGACCGACACCGCGCACCAGCGGGAAAACCGCTCAGGCCTTGTGGATGGGGATGTAGATGTCCCCGCCCGACTGGCGGAAGGCTTCAGACTGCATCTGCATGCCCTTCTCGATGGCAGTGTCCTCACTCACGCCCTGCTGGGCTGCGAAGTCGCGCACGTCCTGCGTGATCTTCATGCTGCAGAAGTGCGGGCCGCACATCGAGCAGAAGTGCGCCACCTTGGCCGAGTCCTTGGGCAACGTCTCGTCGTGGAACTCGCGCGCCTTGTCGGGGTCCAGGCCCAGGTTGAACTGGTCTTCCCAGCGGAACTCGAAGCGCGCCTTGCTCAGCGCGTTGTCGCGGATCTGCGCGCCTGGGTGGCCCTTGGCCAGATCGGCGGCGTGGGCGGCCAGCTTGTAGGTGATGATGCCTTCCTTCACGTCCTGCTTGTTGGGCAGGCCCAGGTGCTCCTTGGGCGTCACGTAGCACAGCATGGCGGTGCCGTACCAGCCGATGGTGGCCGCGCCAATGCCGCTGGTGATGTGGTCGTAACCCGGGGCGATGTCGGTGGTCAACGGGCCCAGGGTGTAGAAGGGCGCCTCGTGGCACTGCTCCAGCTGCAGGTCCATGTTCTCCTTGATCATGTGCATGGGCACATGGCCGGGGCCTTCGATCATCACCTGCACATCGTGCTTCCAGGCGATCTGCGTGAGTTCGCCCAGG
The DNA here is from genome assembly GCF_054780915.1 of Hydrogenophaga aquatica. Lineage (NCBI taxonomy): Bacteria > Pseudomonadati > Pseudomonadota > Betaproteobacteria > Burkholderiales > Comamonadaceae > Hydrogenophaga > Hydrogenophaga aquatica. The sequence continues at coordinate 50,039 of NZ_BAAGVK010000015.1, forward strand.
GTCTTGAGTTCGCCCAGCTGGGCTTCGTCGTTGGCGTCGTAGATGGAGCCGGGGCGCAGGCCGTCGCCCAGGCTGAAGGCCACGTCGTAGGCCTTCATGATTTCGCAGATGTCCTCGAAGTGGGTGTAGAGGAAGCTTTCCTTGTGGTGCGCCAGGCACCACTTGGCCATGATGGAGCCGCCCCGGCTGACGATGCCGGTCATGCGGTTGGCCGTGAGGGGGATGTAGCGCAGCAGCACGCCCGCGTGGATGGTGAAGTAGTCCACGCCCTGTTCGGCCTGTTCGATCAGCGTGTCGCGGAAGATTTCCCAGGTCAGGTCCTCGGCCTTGCCGTTGACCTTTTCCAGCGCCTGGTAGATGGGCACGGTGCCAATGGGCACGGGCGAGTTGCGCACGATCCACTCGCGTGTTTCGTGGATGTTCTTGCCGGTGGACAGGTCCATCACCGTGTCGCCACCCCAGCGGATGGCCCAGGTCATCTTGTCCACTTCCTCGTTGATGGACGAGCCCAGCGCCGAGTTGCCGATGTTGGCGTTGATCTTCACCAGGAAGTTGCGGCCGATGATCATCGGCTCGGTTTCGGGGTGGTTGATGTTGGCGGGGATGATGGCGCGGCCGCGGGCCACTTCGTCACGCACGAACTCGGGGGTGATTTCGGCGGGAATGCTGGCGCCGAAGCTCTGGCCGGGGTGCTGGCGGCCGATCATGGCGGCCATCTTCTGCCCGGTGGGGCCGGCGGCCTGGAGCGATGCCAGGTACTCGCGGCGGCGCAGGTTCTCGCGGATGGCGATGTATTCCATCTCGGGCGTGATGATGCCTTGGCGGGCGTAGTGCATCTGCGTCACGTTCTTGCCGGGCAGGGCGCGGCGCGGCTGGCGGTGCAGGCCTGGGAAGCGCAGCTCGTCGAGCTTGGGGTCGGCGGCGCGGGCGCGGCCGTATTCGCTGCTCAGGCCGGGCAGCACTTCGGTGTCGTTGCGCTCGGCAATCCATTGCTGGCGCAGGGCGGGCAGGCCCTGGCGGATGTCGATGCGAGCGGCCGGGTCGGTGTAGGGGCCGGAGCAGTCGTAAACAAAGACGGGCGGGTTGGGCTCGGCGCCGAAGGCGGCGGGGGTGTCGCTCTGGCTGATCTCGCGCATGGGCACGCGGATGTCGGGGCGGGAGCCCTCCACGTAAACCTTGCGGGAATTGGGCAGGGGCTGGATGGCGGCCTGGTCCACCTGGGCGGTGGTGGCGAGGAACTTGTCGGCAGGGGCGTTCACGGGGCGGTCTCCTTCGGTGGTGTCAATTGCTCCGAAGGTTGCCCCCGGTGCCTGGGTGTGACGGGTGGGCAGACCACTCGCCGCAGGGGGCAGGGGAGAAACAGCTCTTCTTCCGCCGGTATGAACCGGTTCAAGTTCGCGGGTTCGGCTTTGCCATCTCAGCCCACACCATGTGGACACCCCGGAGCAGTTGGGCATTGTACGGGTGTACGGCGATTGCTGCATCTGCTGGCATGATTCGTGCCTCCGGAGCCGCCATGAACACCACCGACACCCCCGTGCAGAAACACACCGTCTTCGAGGATGCGCAGGCCATCTTCACGGGCACCCTGTTCGTGTCGCTGGCGCTCATTCTGTTCGCACAGTCGGGCCTGCTCACGGGCGGTACGGCGGGTGCGGCCTTCGTGCTGCACTACGCCACGGGCCTGGGGTTGGGGCACCTGTTCTTCCTCATCAACGTGCCCTTCTACTGGTTTGCGTGGCGGCGCATGGGGCGCGAGTTCACGCTCAAGACCTTCATCGCCATCAGCCTGCTGTCGGCCATGACGCAGTGGTCGCCGCGCCTGTTCGCCATCGAGCGGCTGCACCCGGCCTACGCCGCCGTGCTGGGGGGCTTGCTGCTGGGGTCAGGGTGCCTGTTCCTGGCGCGGCACCGGGCCAGCCTGGGTGGCGCCACCATCATCAGCCTGTACCTGCAACAGGAGCGCGGCTGGCGTGCAGGCAAGGTGCAGATGGGCATCGACTGCACCATCGTGCTGCTGGCGCTGACGGTGGTGGAGCCCGAGCGGGTGGCCTGGTCGGTGCTGGCGGCGGTGGTGATGAACCTGTTCATTGCCATCAACCACAAGCCGGGACGTTACGCGGTGATTTGAGGCACCGGCCGAGGTTCAATGTCCCGGCGTGAGCACCGTGGGCAGGGCTTCGGGCAGCAGGCCGGGGTAGTCGCGGCTGAAGTGCAGGCCCCGGCTTTCTTTGCGGGCCTGGGCCGACCGCACGATGAGGTCGGCCACCTGCACCAGGTTGCGCAGCTCCAGCAGGTCGCGCGTGACGTGGAAGCGCGCGTAGAACTCCTGGATCTCGGCCTTGAGCAGTTCGATGCGGTGGGCCGCGCGCTCCAGGCGCTTGTCGGTGCGCACGATGCCCACATAGTCCCACATGAAGCGGCGCAGCTCGTGCCAGTTGTGGGCGATGACGACCTGTTCATCGGCGTCGATGACGCGGCTGTCGTCCCACGGGCGCACGCCGGGCACGGCAACGGCGGGCTGTGCGGTGATGTCGGCCACGGCGGCGCGGGCAAACACCATGCATTCCAGCAGGGAGTTGCTGGCCAGGCGGTTGGCGCCGTGCAGGCCGGTGCAGCTGGCTTCGCCCACGCAGTACAGGCCGTCCAGGTCGGTGCGGGCGCGCAGGTCGGTGACCACGCCGCCGCAGGTGTAGTGCGCAGCGGGCACCACGGGAATGGGCTCGCGCGTGATGTCTATGCCCAGCTCGGCGCAGCGCGCCAGGATGTTGGGGAAGTGCTCGCGCAGGAACTCGGGGCTCTGGTGCGAGATGTCAAGGAACACGCAGTCCAGGCCGTGTTTCTTCATCTCGAAGTCGATGGCGCGCGCCACCACGTCGCGCGGGGCCAGTTCGCCGCGCTCGTCGTGCGCGGGCATGAAGCGCGTGCCATCGGGCAGTTTCAGCAGGCCACCTTCGCCACGCACCGCCTCGCTGATGAGGAAGCTCTTGGCCTTGGGGTGGTACAGGCAGGTGGGGTGGAACTGGATGAATTCCATGTTGGCCACGCGGCAGCCCGCGCGCCACGCGGCGGCAATGCCGTCGCCGGTGGCGGTGTCGGGGTTGGAGGTGTACAGGTACACCTTGCCCGCGCCGCCGGTGCACAGCACGGTGTGGGGGGCCACGAAGGCCTCCACCTCGTCGGTTTCCTCGTTCAGCACGTAGGCGCCCAGGCAGCGGCGCGGCCCCGGCTGCGGCTGAACAGCGTGCTTGTCGCTCAGGATCAGGTCCACCAGGTTATGGGTTTCGAACACGTCCACGTGGGGCAGTTCGCGCACGCGCTCGATCAGTGTTTTCTGCACGGCGGCGCCCGTGGCGTCGGCCGCGTGCACGATGCGCCGGTGGCTGTGGCCGCCTTCACGCGTGAGGTGCAGTTCGCCGTCGTCCAGCGAGAAGGGGGTGCCCAGTTCCTGCAGCCAGGCAATGGCCTCGGGGGCGTTTTCCACGGTGAAGCGGGTGGCTGCCTCGTCGTTCAGGTGAGCGCCCGCCACAAAGGTGTCCTGCACGTGCTCCTCGAAGCTGTCGTCCGGGGCCAGCACGGCGGCAATGCCGCCCTGGGCCCAGGCACTGGCGCCGTCCGCTATGGCGCGCTTGGTCAGCACTGCCACGCGCAGGTGCGCGGGCAGCAGCAGCGCCGTGCTCAGCCCGGCCAGGCCGCTGCCGATGATGATGACGTCGTAATGCCGGGTGGGCGCCGTGGCGGCGGAAGCGGATGCCGAGGAAGAGGCCATGGTCTTTGGCAGAGGAAAAGGGTGTCAGGCGGGCGTGTAGGCAAGCCGCACGTAGATGGGGGCGAAGGCCTCGGCCTGCGTGAGTTCGATCAGCGTTTCCTTGGCCAGCTCCAGCGTGGCAATGAAGGTCACCACCAGCACGGGCACGCCCAGGCTCACGTCGAACAGGTCGGCAAATTCAACGAACTTGCGCCCTTGCAGGCGGCGCAGCACCAGGCTCATGTGCTCGCGCACCGAGAGTTCCTCGCGGCTGATCTTGTGGTGCTGCACCAGCTTGGCCCGTTTGAGGATGTCGCGCCAGGCTTCCTGCAGGTCGGCGGGGTTCACATCCGGGAAGCGCGGCGCAAGCGATTGTTCGATGTGCACCTGGGCACGGAGGAAGTCGCGGCCCAGCTGGGGGGCGTCGTTCAGGCGTTGCGCGGCCAGCTTGATCTGCTCGTATTCCAGCAGGCGGCGCACCAGCTCGGCACGGGGGTCTTCCACCTCTTCGCCCTCGGCCACCTTCTTGGGCGGCAGAAGCATGCGCGACTTGATCTCGATGAGCATGGCCGCCATCAGCAGGTACTCGCCGGCCAGTTCCAGGTTGCTGGCGCGGATCTGCTCCACGTAGCTCAGGTACTGGCGCGTCACCTCGGCCATGGGGATGTCGAGGATGTTGAAGTTCTGCTTGCGGATGAGGTAGAGCAGCAGGTCCAGCGGACCTTCAAAGGCCTCCAGGAAGACCTCCAGCGCGTCGGGGGGAATGTAGAGATCTTGCGGCAGCTGGAACAGCGGTTCGCCGTACAGGCGCGCACGGGCCACCTGGTCCACCACCTCGGGCATGCTCGCCGGTAACTCGGCGGGCGCGCTGGCCAGCGCCACGTCCAGCGCCTGGGGCAGCTCGGGTTCCAGCGGCGGGGCAGAGGTCATGCCTGCGGGGCGGTCAGCGCAGCAGCGGCTCGGTCTGGTACACGTAGGGTTTCTGCGGAACGCTGGCCTGGCTGGCGTCGGCGGCAAACTGGCGGTCGATCTGCTTGTCCCACAGCAGGGCACGGCCCTGGCGTTGTTCGGCTTCCAGCTCGGGCCGCTGCGATTTCAGCGAATCGATGAACTGGGTGGCGTCGGAAGCGTAGTGGGGGCGTTGAAAGATGTTCATGACGGGATCGTGCACCACAGGGAAAAAAGCGATTTTACCCAGTGGGACGCTGAGCGGTGCCGCGCCTGGGCCGATCAGGCGCAGGTGTGGAGCTTGTCGGCGAAGCCGGACCGGCGCAGCAGCGACAGCGGTTGCTCGTGCAAGCCCACCATGCTCAGGTGAGCGCCGCGCTTTTCCAGGGCCTTGTGCAGCTGCTCCAGGGCATCCAGGCCGGTGGTGTCTAGCGATATCAGGTGCGTGGCGTCCAGCATCACGTTCAGGGGTGCGGGGGATCCCTCCACCTCGGCCACGATGGGGTCGATCTTGCTGACCGCGCCGAAGAACAGCGACCCGTAAAGGCGGAAGGTGAGCTGGTGTTCTGTCTTGGCGACGGGATCTGCACGGAACAGGCTGCTCTGGCGGCGCACGAACAGCACCACCGCCAGCACCAGGCCCAGCTCCACCGCGACCGTCAGGTCAAAGACGATGGTGACGAAGAAAGTGGACAGCAGCATCAGCCGGTAGTGGCTGGTGAAGTGCTTGAGCCGGGCAAACTCGCGCCACTCCCCCATGTTCCAGGCCACAAACAGCAGCACCCCCGCCAGCACCGCCAGGGGAATGTGCTTGGCCAATGGCGCCGCCAGCAGCACCACCAGGGCCAGCGTGAGCGAATGGACGACACCGGCAACGGGCGAGGTGGCACCCGAGCGGATGTTGGTGACAGTGCGTGCGATGGTGCCCGTGGCGGGCATGCCGCCGAAGAAGGGCACCACGGCGTTGGCCACGCCCTGGGCCATCAGTTCCTGGTTGGGGTCGTGCTTGGGGCCGTCGCGCAGCTGGTCGGCCACGCGCGCGCACAGCAGGGATTCGATGGCGCCCAGGATGGCGATGGTGAGCGTTGGGCTGACCAGAAGCTTCACGGTTTCCCAGGAGAACGCGGGCAGCTCGAACGCGGGGGCGCTCTGCGGAATGCCCCCGAAGCGCGAGCCGATGGTTTCCACGGGCATCTGCAGCACCCAGGCGGCCAGCGACAGCGTCACCAGGGCCACCACGGGGCCGGGCACGCGCGACGTCGCCTTCAGTGCGCTGATGGTGTCTATCTCGTCGAGCTTCTTGCGAAAGGCGGACTCGCTCGACCACAGCCGCGGCCAGATGAACAGCCCGACCACGCAGGCGGCACCCAGCCCAAAGGCCCAAGGGTTGAAGGAGTCCAGGTGGTGCGCCAGGGTGGTGATCTGGCTGAAGAAGTCGCCAGGCATCTTTTCGATGTGCAGGCCGAGCAGGTCGCGCAACTGCGACAGGGCAATGAGCACCGCAATGCCGTTGGTGAAGCCGATGACCACACTCACCGGCACGTAACGCACGAGGGTACCCAGCTTGAACAGACCCAGCAGGAACAGCAGCACGCCCGCGCTGGCGGTAGAAATCAGCAGGTTGGCCACGCCGTAGCGTTCGACGATGCCGTAGACGATGACGATGAACGCGCCTGCAGGGCCGCCGATCTGCACCGACGAGCCCCCCAGCACCGAAATGATGAACCCCGCGATGATGGCGGTCCACAGCCCGGCTTCGGGTTTGAGCCCGGAGGCGATGGCGAATGCCATGGCCAGCGGCAGGGCGACGATGCCAACAGTGGCGCCAGCCCCCATGTCCTTGACCAGCCGTTCGCCGTTGTAGCCACGCAGGTCCTGCAGCAGGCGTGGGCGGAACGTGGCCAAGGGTGGCAGATTGATCATGCCCCATGTTACAACTCTGTCACTGTGCCGAAGCTTACAAAGTTGTCAGCTATATCTCGGGGTTTCTACCAGTTTGAACGCTATTCGCAGCGTTTTTGTGGGCTTAGACGACAGATCGGCGCGTACGCAGGTCCGCGGCCACGGGGCGCCAGACGAGCAGCAGCAACATCACCGCCAGGGGCAGCGTGCTGACGTAGCCCACGTGTTTGAAGCCCCAGGCGCCCAGCAGTGCCCCGATGAAGAAGCTGCCGATCATGCGCGCCTGCAGGCGCAGCTTGTCGCGGTTGGCCTGCACCGGGGTGTGCCGCGGATGGCGGTTGACGTAGAAGAGCTTGCCCAGCTCGATGCCCAGGTCGGTCACCAGGCCGGTGAGGTGCGTGGTGCGGATCTCGGCCTTGGATATCTTGGTGATGACGGCGTTCTGCAGGCCCATGATGAAGCACAGCAGCACCACCGTGAGCGGCAGGAAGAGAGTGGCCAGCAGGCTGATGGCCGCGCCGAACAGGCCGAACAGCAGCAGTGCCACCGCTTCAATCAGCAGTGGCAGGCCAAAGGCGCTTTGCAGCGAATGGCGCAACCCCCAGTTGACCATCCAGGCGGTGGTCATGGCTCCGGCCAGGAAGGCCAGCAACGAGCCCATGCCAGCGATGGCCAGCGTCCAGTGGCCGAGCACGATCTGGTCGGCCACCGAAGAGACCACCCCCGTCATGTGCGAGGTGTACTGCCCCGCCGCCAGGAACCCGCCCGCGTTGGCGGCACCAGCCACGAAGGCCAGCGTGAGCCCCAGGCGCACGTTCGCCTGCTGCGTGCGTTGCACGTCAACCCAGCCGCGAAGCTCCGGGTGCACGCCGCCGTCCGCTCAGTGGATGCGCATGCCTGGCTGTGCGCCAGGCCAGGGGTGCAGCACATAGATGCCGGGCTGGGCTTTTTCGTCGGCATGGCTGGCGGCCAGCACCATGCCTTCGCTCACGCCAAACTTCATCTTGCGCGGCGCCAGGTTGGCCACCATCACCGTGAGTTTGCCAACCAGGTCTTCGGGCTTGTACATGCTGGCAATGCCGCTGAACACATTGCGCGTGCGGCCTTCGCCCACGTCCAGCGTCAGGCGCAGCAGCTTGGTGGAGCCTTCCACCGGCTCGCAGGCCTCGATGCGGGCAATGCGCAGGTCCACCTTGGCAAAGTCGTCGATGGAGATGGTGGGAGCGATCTCTTCGCCGCCGGGCACGGTTTTCTCGGGTTCGGGTGCCGCGGGCGGCTCGAACAGGGCCTCCAGCAGCTTGATGTCCACCCGCTGCATGAGGTGCTGGTACGCGCCGATGGCGTGGCCCGCGCCCAGCGGCGTGGCGGCGTTGACGTAGTTGAGCGGCTCGCACTGCAGGAAGGCTTCGACCTGTGCGGCCAGCGCGGGCAGCACGGGCTTGAGCAGGGCGGTGAGCACACGGAACGATTCGATGCACACCGTGCACACGTCTTGCAGGCGGGCGTCCATGCCCTCTTGCTTGGCCAGTTCCCAAGGCTTGTTCTGGTCCACGTACTCGTTCACGCGGTCGGCCAGGGCCATGGTTTCGCGGATGGCCTTGCCGTATTCGCGTTCGGCCAGCAGTTCGGCCACGCCGGGCACGGCGGTCTGCAGGTGGTCGAGCAGGGCCTCACCGTCGGCCGAGATGGTGCCCAGCTTGCCGCCAAAGCGCTTGGCAATGAAGCCCGCCGCCCGCGAAGCGATGTTGATGTACTTGCCGACCAGGTCGCTGTTGACGCGGGCGACGAAGTCTTCGGGGTTGAAGTCCACGTCTTCCACGCGGCTGTTGAGCTTGGCGGCCAGGTAGTAGCGCAGCCACTCGGGGTTCATGCCCAGACCCAGGTATTTGAGAGGGTCCAGGCCGGTGCCGCGGCTCTTGCTCATCTTCTCGCCGCCGTTGACGGTGATGAAGCCGTGCACGTTGACCTGGCTGGGCGTCTTGCGGCCGCTGAACTGCAGCATGGCGGGCCAGAACAGGGTGTGGAAGTAGGTGATGTCCTTGCCGATGAAGTGCACCTGCTCCACCGCCGGGTCGGCGACGAACTCATCGTAGGACTGCGTGGTGCGCGAGGCTTCATGCCAATGGTTGGCGGCCTGGCCCTTGGCGAAGTGGTTCTTCAGGCTGGCCAGGTAACCGATGGGGGCGTCCAGCCAGACGTAGAAGTACTTGCCGGGCGCGTCGGGAATCTCGATGCCGAAGTAGGGCGCATCGCGAGAAATGTCCCAGTCGCCCAGGCCGCCATTGCCTTCTTCGTCCTTGGTGAACCATTCCTTGATCTTGTTGAGCACCTCGGGCTGCAGGCGGCCGGGCTCGGCGGTCCAGTTCTCCAGGAACTCGATGCAGCGCGGGTCGCTGAGCTTGAAGAAGTAGTGCTCGGATGTGCGCAGCACTGGCGTGGCGCCGGACAGGGCGGAGTAGGGGTTCTTCAGCTCGGTGGGGGCGTAGACCGCGCCGCAGCTTTCGCAGGAGTCACCGTACTGGTCCTTGGCGCCGCACTTCGGGCATTCGCCCTTGATGAAGCGGTCGGGCAGGAACATGTTCTTCTCGGGGTCGAAGAACTGCTCGATGGTTTTGGTGCTGATCAGGCCGTTGGCCTTGAGGTCGAGGTAGATGCGCTGGGCCAGCTCGTGGTTCTCGGGGCCGTCGGTGCTGTGCCAGTTGTCGAACTTCACGTGGAAGCCTTCCAGGTACTGGGCACGCCCGGCGGCAATGTCGGCCACGAACTGCTGCGGCGTCTTGCCGGCCTTTTCAGCGGCGATCATGATGGGCGCGCCATGGGCGTCGTCGGCGCCAACGAAGTGCACCTCGTGCCCGTGCATGCGCTGCATGCGCACCCAGATGTCGGCCTGGATGTACTCCATGATGTGGCCGATATGGAAGTTGCCGTTGGCGTAAGGCAGAGCGGTGGTGACGAAGAAACGGCGTTGTGCGGAGCGCGTGGTCATGTGGTGGGTCCTGACAGGCAAGCCCTCGATTTTAATGAGGGCACTGTGCCCGTGCGCGCCAGACGGTAGACTTCGCAGCCAACACCTACACATAACTGCGGAGTTCCACACCAAATGGCCGTTGACCAACAGGCGCTGCTGCAGGCGCTGCAAACCGTGCAAGACCCGAACACGGGCAAGGATTTCGTTTCCACCAAGGCGCTGAAGAACCTGCAGGTTCACGACGGCGACGTGTCGTTTGACGTGGAGCTGGGCTACCCCGCCAAGAGCCAGCTGCCGGGGCTGCGCAAGGCGCTGATCGCCGCCGCCAAGGGCGTGGCCGGGGTGGAAAACGTCTCGGTCAACCTGTCCGTCAAGATCCTGGCCCATGCGGTGCAGCGCGGCGTGCAGCTGCTGCCGAACGTGAAGAACATCATTGCCGTGGCGTCTGGCAAGGGCGGCGTGGGCAAGAGTACCACCGCCGTCAACCTGGCGCTGGCGCTGGCCGCCGAGGGTGCCAGCGTGGGCATTCTGGACGCCGACATCTACGGCCCCAGCCAGCCGATGATGATGGGCATCGAAGGCCGCCCCGAGAGCGTGGACGGCCAGACCATGGAGCCGCTGGAGAACTACGGCGTGCAGGTCATTTCCATCGGTTTCCTGGTGGACAAGGACGAGGCCATGATCTGGCGCGGCCCCATGGCCACGCAGGCGCTGGAGCAGTTGCTGCGCCAGACCAACTGGAAGGACCTGGACTACCTGATCGTGGACATGCCGCCGGGCACCGGCGACATCCAGCTGACGCTGAGCCAGCGCGTGCCCATGACGGGCGCGGTGATCGTGACCACGCCGCAGGACATCGCCCTGCTGGACGCGCGCAAGGGCATCAAGATGTTCGAGAAGGTGGGCGTGCCCATCCTGGGCATTGTGGAGAACATGGCCGTGCATGTGTGTTCCAACTGCGGCCACGTGGAGCACATCTTCGGCGCCGAGGGCGGCAAGCGGATGGCAGCCGAGTTCGACATGGCCTACCTGGGCGCGCTGCCCTTGAACCTGCAGATCCGCGAGCAGGCCGACAACGGCCGCCCGACCGTGGTGGCCGATCCGGATGGCGAAATCGCAGGCATCTACAAGGCTGTGGCGCGCCAGGTGGCCATCACCGTGGCAGCCAAGGCCAAGGACTTCACCTCCAAGTTCCCATCGATCAAGATCAGCAAGGACACCTGATTTCCCGGAACGGCGCGATGGCTTTGACCCCACGCACCCGCCGCGTTTTGCAGGCGGTGCTTTACGAAACCTTTGCTGTGGCCTTCGTGGCCCCGGTGCTGGCGCTGGTGTTTGGCGAGCCGGGCTGGTCGGCCATCGCCTTGTCGCTCACCATGTCGGGCATTGCGCTGGCGTGGAACTATGTGTTCAACGGGCTGTTCGAGCAGTGGGAGCGCCGCCAGACCGTGAAGGGGCGCTCATGGCAGCGCCGGGCGGTGCACGGCATTGGGTTCGAGGGCGGCTTGGCCCTCATCCTGGTGCCGGTGATGGCCTGGTGGCTGGGCATATCCTGGTGGGCCGCGTTCGTGGCCGACCTGGGCATCCTGCTGTTCTTCCTGGTCTACACCGTGGCCTTCACCTGGACGTTCGACAAGGTGTTCGGCCTGCCCCAGTCCGCGCTGCCGCAGGCGGACTGAGGCTGCTCCGCTCAGCGCTGGGCTTCCAGGTCGCGCAGCCGGAAGCGCTGGATCTTGCCCGTGGCGGTCTTGGGCAGTTCGCTCACGAACTCGATGAAGCGCGGGTACTTGTAGGGCGCCAGCCGCTCTTTCACGAAGGCTTTCACTTCTTCCTCGGTCAAGGCCTGGCCAGCTTTGAGCACGATGAAGGCCTTGGTCTTGACCAGACCGTCGCTGTCGGTCTTGCCGATGACGGCAGCCTCCAGCACAGCAGGGTGCTGCACCAGCGTGGCCTCCACCTCGAACGGTGACACGTAGATGCCGCTGACCTTGAGCATGTCGTCGTTGCGGCCCGCGTAGGTGTAATAGCCTTCGGCGTCACGGGTGTACTTGTCGCCGCTCTTGGTCCAGGCGCCCTGGAAGGTGTCGCGCGACTTTTCGCGGTTGTGCCAGTACATCAGCGCGGCGCTGGGGCCTTTGATGAACAGGTCGCCAATGTCGATGGAGCCGTCGGCATTCGGGGGCACGGGCAGCCCGTCTTCGCCCCGGATCTCCACCTCATAGCCCGGCACGGGCTTGCCGGACGTGCCATAGCGCACGTCACCTGGGCGGTTCGACAGGAAGATGTGCAGCATTTCGGTGGAGCCGATGCCGTCGATGATCTCGCAGCCGAAGCGGGCGGTCCAGCGTTCACCGATGTCGCGCGGCAGCGCCTCACCGGCGGACGAGCACAGGCGCAGCGCCACGTCGGCACGCGCGGGCAGGTCAGGCTGGGCCAACATGCCCCCATAGCCCGTGGGGGCGCCGTAGAACACGGTGGGGCGGCGCCCAGCCAGCTGGGGCGTTTTGCCCGTCAGGCGCTGGAACACGGCCTGTGGCGTGGGCCGCTCGGCCATCAGCACCACACTGGCGCCCACGCTCAGCGGGAAGGTGAGCGCATTGCCCAGCCCGTAGGCGAAGAAGAGCTTGGCGGCGGAGAAGACGGTGTCGTTTTCGGTCAGGCCGAGCACGGGCTTGCCATACAGCTCGGCCGTCCAGTACAGGTTGCCCTGGGTGTGCACCGTGCCCTTGGGGCGGCCGGTGGAGCCTGACGAGTACAGCCAGAATGCAGCTTCGTCTGCCTGGGTGGCGGCGGGCTGGGCGGCGGGGCCCTGTGCGCCGAGCACTGTGCGCAGATCGTGCATGGCGGGGCCGTCATCGTTGCCCGCTTGGGCGGCCGCTGTGCCGGGGCGGGAAATGACGATATGCCGCACTTCGTGGTGGCCCTGGTTCAGTGCGTCCTGCAAGGTGGGCAGCAGCGCTTCAGACACCAGCGCCGCCTGTGCACGGCTGTTTTGCAGCATGTAGGCGTAGTCCTGCGACGTCAGCAGGGTGTTGAGCGCCACCGGCACCACACCGGCGTAAAGGGCACCCAGGAAGCTCACCACCCAGTCGTTGCAGTCGTGCATGAGCAGCAGCACGCGTTCCTCGCGCCGCACGCCCAGCGACTGCAGGGCCGAGGCCATGCGCCGCACCTGGTCGGCCAGCTGGCCGTAGGTGAGCGTTCCCTGGTCGTCGATGAGTGCAAGGCGCTCGGCACGATCGGCATTGCAGCGGATCAGGTGCTGGGCGAAGTTGAATTCGGCGGGTGGCGCGGAAGGCTGTGCATTTTTCATGGTGTCTCCTCTGAGGGTGTCCGGCGCGGTGTGCTCAGTATTTCAGCAAGGCCGCCTGGCTGGCAAGCTGGTCCAGCGCGGCGCTGCTGGCCTGCACGGCGCTGCGGCGGTGGTAGAAGTTCAGCGCGCGCAAGCCGCCCAGCTCCTCGCCGCCGCCAGCGCGGCCCGGGCCGCCGTGCAGCGACTGCGGCATCACGTTGCCGTGGCCGGTTTGCAGGCTGGCCACGTCGGGGCTGATGGCGTGCACCCGGCCATGGCTGGAGCCCAGCTCTGCCGCCGCCTGGGCAATGAAGGCCGGGTCTGCGCTGTAGACCGACACGACGAGCGAGCCTTCGCCACGGCGGATGAGTTCATACGCCTCTTCAATGCTGTCGTAGGTCATCAGGGTGGCCACGGGGCCGAAAACCTCCACCTCGTGCAGCACCTTTGCGCTGGCAGGCGTGCGCGTGCCCAGCAGGGTGGGGCCCACGCAGGCGGCGACGGCGGGGTCGGCATCCACCAGGGCGTGGCTGGCGCCGTCGTGCAGCACCTCGGCCTCGGCACGCAGGCGGGCAATCCCTTCCAGCACGCCGGCGTGCTGCTCGCGGCTCACCAGCGCGCCCATGCGCACCGATTCGTTGCGCGGGTTGCCCACGGTCACCTTGGCCAGCTTGGCGCCAATGGCCTGCGCGGCTGCGTCGTACAGCGCGCGCGGCACCATCACGCGGCGGATGGCGGTGCACTTCTGCCCGGCTTTCACGGTCATCTCTCGGGTTACCTCGTTCACCAGCAGCTGGAAAGCCTCGCTGTCGGCGGCGGCTTGCGGGTCCAGCAGGGCGGTGTTCAGGCTGTCGGCTTCGATGTTGCAGCGCACCGAGCGCTCTGCCACGGCGGGGTGGGAGCGGATGATGCGCGCCGTCTCGGCGGAGCCAGTGAAGGAAACCACGTCAAACGGTTCCAGCGCATCCATCAGGCCTGCGGACGAGCCGCACACTACCGACAGCGCGCCTGCGGGCAGGACGCCCGCGTCCACCACGTCCTGCACCATGCGTTGGGTGAGCCAGGCCGTGGCGGTGGCGGGCTTGACGATAACCGGCACGCCCGACAACAGCGCGGGGGCGGCCTTTTCCCACAAGCCCCAGGACGGGAAGTTGAAGGCGTTGATGAACAGCGCCACGCCCTGCGTGGGGGTGAGGATGTGCTGCGTCTGGAACAGCGGGTCCTTGCCCATGCGGATGCGTTCGCCATCCAGCAGCACGCGCGCGTCGCCCAGCGCGTCCCCCTGCTTGGCGTACACGCCAATGGTGTAGATGGCGCCGTCGATGTCCACCGCCGAGTCCTTGGCGGTGGTGCCGGAGTTGGCGGTGGCGATCTCGTAATAGGCGTCGCGGTTCTTTTGCAGTACCTGTGCCACGGCCTGCAGCAGGGCGGCACGCTCCTTGTAGGTGAGGGCACGCAGCGCCTTGCCGCCTTGCTCACGCGCGAAGCGGAAGCCTTCCTTCAGGTCCAGCCCCTGGCTGGAGACGCGCGCCAGCTCGGTGCCGAGCACGGGGTCGAAAAGCGGTGTGCCAGCGCCGCCGCCGGTTTGCCAGCGGCCGCCAAGGTGGTTGGGTAGCAGTGGAGTGCTCATGGTCATCGATGAATAAGGGCTGTCCGGACTGGTCAGGGGTTGCCAATGGCGGTATAAATGCACTATCGTGCGTGCCATGGAGTATGCACTAAAGTGCATGTTTGTGGTGCCCTGAGATATCAGGGATTTCCCCGAGGGCCTGGCCCCGATCATCTAGAGAAACCGAAGAATGAATGTCATGGAGACTGCCATGGAGCCGGTGAACGCCAGCCTTGGTGCGGCGGATGCGGCCGAGGGAGATGGGCAGCGCAACACTTTTCTGGTGGCGCTGGGCGAGCGTGTGCGCACTCTGCGTTCGCGCAAAGGCATGACGCGCAAGGCTGTCGCGCTGGCGGCCGATGTGTCCGAGCGCCATTTGGCGAACCTGGAATACGGTTCGGGCAACGCTTCCATATTGGTATTGCTGCAGGTGTCACGGGCACTGCAATGTTCGCTGGCCGAGCTGCTGGGCGACGTCACCACGTCCTCGCCCGAATGGCTGCTCATCCGCGAGTTGTTGCAGGGGCGTGACGAGGCCGACCTGCGCCGCGCACGTGTGCAGCTGGTGGAGTTGTTCGGCAGCAGCGGCGTGGACGTGCAGGGCAAAGGTGCCCGTGTGGCGCTCATTGGCTTGCGCGGGGCGGGTAAATCAACGCTTGGGCAGCGCCTGGCAGATGACCTGGGTTACCCCTTCATCGAGTTGAGCCGCGAGATCGAGCAGTTCGCGGGTTGCAGCATCAGCGAGATCCACAACCTCTACGGTGCCAACGCCTACCGCCGCTACGAGCGCCGTGCGCTGGAAGAAGCCATCCAGATCTACCCTGAGGTGGTGATTGCCACGCCTGGCGGCCTGGTGTCGGACTCGGCCAACTTCAACCTGCTGCTGCAGCACTGCACCACGGTGTGGCTGAAGGCGGATGCGGCAGACCACATGTCGCGTGTGGCGGCGCAGGGGGACATGCGTCCCATGGCGGCCAGCCGCGAGGCCATGGAGGACCTCAAACGGATTCTGGAAGGGCGTTCCGCCTTCTATTCGAAGGCGGACCTGTCCATCGACACCAGTGCTCAGCCAGTGGAAGAAAGCTTCCTGTTGCTGCGGCAAAAAGTACGCGCCCTGCTCAAGCAGCCGGTCTGAATCAGGGTAAATACCGAGTCAAATGCACTAAAATGCATTTGACTGCAGAATAATGCCTGCGCTATGATTCGTTCACTGCTGCACTATAGTGCATTCAATGAACCCCGAACCGCCTGACAGAGGAGCCTGACATGAGCCAGAACCCGCGCGTTGACTACCAGACGCACCCGTCCAAGTACCAGCACATCCAGCTGTCTTTCGACGGCGAGATCGCGACCCTGTCGCTCAACATCAATGAAGACGGCGGCCTGCGCCCCGGCTACAAGCTCAAGCTCAACAGCTACGACCTGGGCGTGGACATCGAACTGCACGACGCGCTGCAGCGCATCCGCTTCGAGCATCCCGAGGTCAAGTCCGTGGTGGTGACCAGCCTGCGCGACCGCGTGTTCTGTTCTGGCGCCAACATCTTCATGCTGGGCCTGTCCAGCCACGGCTGGAAGGTGAATTTCTGCAAATTCACCAACGAGACCCGCAACGGCATTGAAGATTCTTCCCAGCACTCCGGCCTGAAGTTCGTGGCGGCACTCAACGGCGCCTGCGCTGGCGGTGGTTACGAACTGGCCCTGGCCTGCGACGAAATCATCCTGGTGGATGACCGTTCCAGCGCCGTGAGCCTGCCTGAAGTGCCCCTGCTGGGCGTGCTGCCCGGCACCGGCGGCCTGACCCGCGTGACCGACAAGCGCCACGTGCGCCATGACCTGGCAGACATCTTCTGCACCAGCGTGGAAGGCGTGCGCGGCCAAAAGGCTGTTGACTGGCGTCTGGTGGACGCGGTGGCCAAGCCCGCGCAGTTCCAGCAAGCCGTGCGTGACCGCGCCCAGACGCTGGCCGCAGGCAGCCGCCGCCCCGGCACCGGTGCCCGTGGTGTGGAGCTGACCCCGCTGCAGCGCAGCTTCGACGGCGACAGCGTTACTTACAGCCACGTGAAGGTGGAAGTCGACCGCACCAAGCGCATCGCTACCTTCACCGTCAAGGCCCCCACCTCTGCTCAGCCGACCGACATCGCCGGCATCGAAGCCGCTGGCGCCCAGTGGTGGCCCCTGCTGATGGTGCGTGAACTTGACGACGCCATCCTGCACATGCGCACCAATGAGCTGGACATCGGCACCTGGCAACTCAAGACCGAAGGTGACGCCGCCGCCGTGCTGGCTGCCGACGCCACCATGCTGGCCCACAAGGACCACTGGTTCGTCAACGAGACCATCGGTCACCTGCGCCGCACGCTGGCCCGCCTGGACGTGTCCTCGCGCAGCCTGTTCGCCCTGGTGGAGCCGGGCTCCTGCTTTGCGGGCACCCTGGCCGAGCTGGCCTTCTGTGCCGACCGTACCTACATGCTGGTGCTGCCCGACGAGCCCGAGAAGCAGCCCACCCTGCAGTTGGACGAGTTCAACTTCGGTTTCTTCCCGATGGTCAACGGCCAGTCGCGTCTGCAGCGCCGCTTCTACGAGGAAGCCGGCCCCATGGAAGCCGCCCGTGGCGCCATCGGCCAGGCGCTGGACGGCGACGCCGCCCTTAAGCTGGGCCTGGTGACTGCCGCCCCTGACGACATCGACTGGGCTGACGAAATCCGCCTGGCGCTGGAAGAGCGCGCCGCCATGTCGCCCGACGCGCTGACCGGCCTGGAAGCCAACCTGCGCTTCGCCCAGAAGGAAAACATGTTCACCCGTATCTTCGGCCGTCTGACCGCGTGGCAGAACTGGATCTTCCAGCGCCCCAACGCCGTGGGCGACAAAGGTGCCCTGAAGGTGTACGGCAAAGGCGACAAGGCCCAGTTCGACTGGAACCGCGTCTAAAACCATTAACTCGTTGTGCGGTGGGTTTCCCGGTGGAGCCAGCCGCAACCGAACGGCAGTCCACCGAGCAAGCATCCGCAGGAGCAAAAACATGTCGAGCATCAACTACAGCGAGAAGATTCCCAACAACGTCAACCTCAGCGAAGACCGCACGCTGCAGCGCGCGCTGGAGCACTGGCAGCCCAACTACCTGCAATGGTGGCAGGACATGGGCCCCGAAGGCTCGCAGAACTTCGACGTGTACCTGCGCACCGCCGTCAGCGTGGACCCGCAGGGCTGGGCGCAGTTCGGCCACGTCAAGATGCCCGACTACCGCTGGGGCATCTTCCTCAACCCCGCTGAGGAAGGCCGCAAGATCCACTTCGGTGACCACATCGGCGAAGCCGCATGGCAAGATGTGCCTGGCGAACACCGCGCCAACCTGCGCCGCATCATCGTCACGCAGGGCGACACCGAACCCGCGTCCGTGGAGCAGCAGCGCCACCTGGGCCTGACCGCGCCCAGCCAGTACGACCTGCGCAACCTGTTCCAGGTGAACGTGGAAGAAGGCCGCCACCTGTGGGCCATGGTGTACCTGCTGCACAAGTACTTCGGCAAGGACGGCCGTGAAGAAGCCGAAGCCCTGCTTGAGCGCAACAGCGGCAACGCCGACAACCCGCGCATCCTGCAGGCCTTCAACGAGAAGACGCCCGACTGGCTGAGCTTCTTCATGTTCACCTACTTCACCGACCGCGACGGCAAGTTCCAGCTGTGCGCGCTGGCCGAGTCGAGCTTCGATCCCCTGGCCCGCACCACCAAGTTCATGCTGACCGAAGAGGCGCACCACATGTTCGTGGGCGAATCCGGCGTGGGCCGCGTCATCCAGCGCACCGTGGACGCGATGAACCAGTTCAAGACCGACGACGTGGGCAAGCTGCGTGCGGCAGGCGTGATCGACCTGCCCACCATCCAGCGCTACCTGAACTTCCACTTCAGCGTCACCATCGACCTGTTCGGTGCCGACCAGTCGTCCAACGCCGCCACCTTCTACAGCTCCGGCCTGAAGGGCCGCTACGAAGAAGGCAAGCGCACCGACGACCACGTGCTCAAGGGCCAGACCTACAAGATCCTGGACGTGCAGAACGGCCAGCTCGTCGAGAAGGACGTGCCCATGCTCAACGCCCTGAACGAAGTGCTGCGCGACGACTACATCAAGGACTCCGTGGGTGGCGTGGAGCGCTGGAACCGCATCATCGAAAAGGCCGGCATCCCCTTCAAGCTGAAGGTGCCGCACAAGGCCTTCCACCGCAACATCGGTACCCTTGCTGGCGTCAAGGTCAGCCCCGAAGGCCGGGTGGTCAGCGACCACGAATGGAATCAGAATGTCGAGCAGTGGCTGCCGACCGATGAAGACCGCGCCTACGTGGGCAGCCTCATGGGCCGAGTGGTCGAGCCGGGCAAGTTCGCCAACTGGATTGCTCCGCCGGTCATGGGCATCAACCGCCAGCCTGTCAACTTCGAATACGTCCGGTTCAACTGATGAGCACCGAAGCCGTCCTGATCCAGCAGCATCTGATCGACCCCGAGATCTGCATCCGCTGCAACACCTGCGAGGCCACCTGCCCGGTGCAGGCGATCACGCACGATTCGCGCAACTACGTGGTGGATGCCGAGAAGTGCAACCTGTGCATGGCCTGCGTGCCGCCGTGCCCGACGGGCTCGATCGACAACTGGCGCACCATGCCGCGCGTCAAGGCGTACAGCGTGGAAGAGCAGCTGGGTTGGGACGAGCTGCCCGCAGCGCTGTCTGACGATGAGTTGCAGGCCATGGGCGGTGCGCCCGAGGCCGCGCAGCTGGCTGATGCGGTGGTGCAGGCTGCGTCTGCAACGGCAGCCGCCACGCTGGCCTCGGCTGGCGCGGGCGAAGCACCGTTCAACAGTGCAGCCTATGGCGCCACCGTGCCGCCGTGGTCCGCCGCGCATCCTTATGTCAACCTCTACGGCCCCAAGGCGCCCACCACGGCCACCGTCGTGGGCAACTTCCAGGTCAGCGAGGCGGGCACGTCGAGCGAGACGCACCACATCGTGCTGGACTTTGGCGCCATGCCTTTCCCAGTGCTCGAAGGCCAGTCGCTGGGCATTGTGCCGCCGGGGGTGGACGCCAACGGCAAGCCGCATCACGCACGCCAGTATTCCATTGCCAGCCCGCGCAACGGTGAGCGGCCCGGCTACAACAACGTGTCGGTCACGGTCAAGCGCGTGGTGGAAGATCACCAGGGCCAGCCCGTGCGCGGCGTGTGTTCCAACTACCTGTGCGACCTGAAGGTGGGCGACACGGTGCAGGTGATCGGGCCGTTTGGCGCATCGTTCCTGATGCCCAACCACCCGCGCTCCAACATCGTGATGATCTGCACCGGCACCGGCAGCGCACCCATGCGCGCCATGACCGAGTGGCGCCGCCGCCTGCGTGCCAGCGGCAAGTTCGAAAGCGGCAAGCTCATGCTGTTCTTCGGCGCCCGCACGCAGCAGGAACTGCCTTACTTCGGCCCGCTGCAGAAGCTGCCCAAGGACTTCATCGACATCAACCTGGCCTTCAGCCGCACGCCCGGCGCCCCCAAGCGCTACGTGCAGGACCTGATGCGCGAGCGCGCTGCCGATCTGGTCGAGCTGCTGAAGGACGCCAACACCTGCATCTACGTCTGCGGACTCAAGAGCATGGAAGAGGGCGTGGTGCTGGCGCTGCGCGACGTGGCGCAGCAGGCCGGGCTGGACTGGGACACACTGGGTGCGGCACTCAAGAAGGAAGGCCGCCTGCACCTGGAGACCTACTGAGCTGCAACCTGGCGGGGGTACTTGAGTTTTTGTGTCCCAAGGGCTACACTATGAGTCATGAAAGACCATTTTGACGCCCGAGGGCTACATTGACGACGCTGTCCGACGTTGCTGAGATGCTCAGAAGTGCCCGACGTGAAGCGGGGCTGAGCCAGGATGAACTTGCCCAGCGGGCGGGTGTTGCCCGCACCACTGTGGCGCGGATGGAAAACCTGGCCAAGGGCGACATGAGCGTGTCTGCACTGGTGCGCTTGCTTGAAGCCGCTGGCTACGACCTGAGGTTGGTGAAACCCGGTCACGTGCGCACGGTCGAGGACATCCTCGCCGAGCAGCGCCGGGGTGATGCCGCATGAGGCTTGATGTTCAGGTCAGTGGCAAGACCGTTGCCCAGCTTTACCGGGAGCGCGACGAGTATGTCCTCAAGTATTTACCAAGCGCCGGTCCGGCGGATTTCGTCAGCCTGACCATGCCCGTGCGGCAGGAGCCCTGGCGTTGGCCGCGCGACCTGCACCCGTTCTTTCGTCAGAACCTGCCCGAAGGCTATTTGCTGAACATCATTCGCGAGGAGTTCGGACCACTGCTCGATGGCACGGATCTGACTTTGCTGGCAGTTGTTGGCGGCTCAGGCATCGGCCGGGTCACGGTCACACCCGAAGGGGGCAAAGCTGGTGTAGAGATGGAGCCCCTGCAGGTTGATAGCCTGCTGACGGCAGAGAACACCGCAGGGCACTTCGCAACACTGGTGCGCCGCTATGCCCGTGCGGCGATTTCTGGCATGGTGCCCAAGTTCATCGCACCCGAAGAAACACCCGGTGAGTCCCTGGGTCCGCTGGGTAAACCTACCTTGCGCACCAGCCGCCACATCATCAAGGGCTCGGACGACAGCACACCCTACCTAGGCTTCAACGAGTTCTACAGCATGCGCGTGCTGGAGCGGCTGAATGTTGTGCCGGTGGCCCGTACCCGCATGTCTGATGATGGCCGGGTGCTGGTGGTGGATCGCTTTGACGTGGACGAGCATGGCACGCCCACGCATGGGCTGGAGGATGCCTGCGGGCTGCTCGGCCTGCCTCCGCACGAAAAATACGCCACTACCACTGAAAAAGTGCTCAACGCTGCGCGTGCTTACTTTCGGCCAGCGCAGGTGCGTGTTCAGTTGGAACGATTTGGCTGGCATGTGCTGACCAACTATGTGGTGCGCAACGCGGACTGCCACGCCAAGAACATCGCCTTGTACTACACCCAGCTCACCGACGTGGGCTTCACGCCGGTTTTTGACATCGTGACAACCCAGGCCTACCCGCGTTACGCGAGCAACCCGCCAGGCCTGTCTATAGACGGCCGACAAACCTGGGCGGCGGGCAAAGCACTGCAGCGCTTCTTCATCGCCCGGCTGGGCATTGCGCCGCGGCACTACGCCGAGATGGTAGAGCGCCTGTGTGAGTCGGCAGTGCAGGTAGGTGAAGAGGTGATGGATGCCGCAAGGAATGAGCCGCGCTGGCGCCCAGTTGCCAAGCAGATGGTGCATGCGTGGAATGAAGGCATGGCGTCGCTGCGCGACCCGAAGAAGTCCGTGGCATTCAAGGGCTTGGATACCGCTATTGCCGCAGCCGGTTTTTCCGCCCCAGAACCGCCAGAACCAACCCGTGTAACCATCGGCCGGTCTGAGCTGCTTGCGCCGCAGCGGCGCAAGCGGTAGTACCTTCCATGCTGCGTGTCGCGGAAGCCTAAGCACACCGCACGCCATTCTTTGTGATGTTTGGTCTCGCCAGCTGTGTGGCACGGCACACAGTGCTTAAACTGCCGGTTTCAGTTGAGGGTCTGCAGGCATCTTGCTGCGGAATCAAGGAGGTCGGCTGATGTTTGATCGCGCCCAGTTAGAGGCATTTTCCGTCGGCTTGCAGCACGGCTCCGTGAATATGAGCGCGGGCATTCCGCCGTTTCCGACCTCACAGGCTTGGGCAGGTCTGTCTACGCTGGCTCTGGCCGGTGGAGGCAATCGTTGCTGGTGGCAGGCAGGCGCAATCAGTCGTCTGCTTGAGGCTGGATGGCCGTTACCAAAACAATGGGTCGGCACGAGTGCTGGCGCAGCGATCGCTGCAGCCTGCCTGACGACAGGTCCTGAGGCTGCTTTGGCTGCATGTCGGGAGCTATATGGCCAGACCAATCGTATCTTCGATTGGCGTGGCTTGCGCCGTGGTCGCCTCAAGTTCGCACATCAGAGTGTCTATCCGGCGTGGCTAGACGCCTTCGTAAACGAGAAAACCTTCGGTCAATTGCGTACCTGTGGAGCGTCTCTACAGGTAGCAGTTACACGCCCTTCGCGGCTACTCGGCCTGGTTGGTAGCGTCGCGGTTGGAACGGTCGCCTATTTGGTGGACAAGAAGATTTGGCACAGCATCCACCCACGCCTACCTGGCCGCTTAGGGCTACGCCAAGAGTTTATTGATCTCACGCTATGCGGTAGCGCCTCTGACGCACATAGCGTGCTGTTGGCTGCGGCTGCACCTCCGCCAATCATGCCTGCCGTCCGACTCACGGGTGGCTACGCATTCGACGGTGGTTATACCGACAATGCGCCGATACCTGATCAGACTCAGGCTGAGCGCATTGGCACGTTGGTAATGTTGACACGCCACTATCCGACACGCCCACCACTGTTCCGCTTCCACGACCGCCTGTATTGGCAACCGAGTCGACCAGTACCGGTTTCGACCTGGGACTGCACTAAACGGGCGACGGTCGATACAGCGTTCCGGCTTGGTTACGACGATGCCCACGCCATGTTGACAAGAATCTGATCGGCATCACACGGATGCGTGGTAATGAGTTGTCAAGGTGCCATTTCCAGTATCTGGGTCAGACACGTATTCCGGGGCATGCCCTTTTGCTTATTGAGGGTATTCCCGCGCCCCCTGACGCGAGGGCCGGTTTGCGACAAATTGTCGCAACGCATGCCTTACATTGCGGCCTGTGATGGCCCAACATATGAACGAGACAACCAACCCCGCGCGCCCCGCCATCGAGGTGGGTGTGGTCATGCGCCGCGAGCCGGTCACCGGCCCCATGAGCCGTTGGCAGCGCTGGCGTTGGGTGTTGGCAGATGTGGTGCCCCAGCAAGACCTGCCCCCCTTGCCGCCCAATGTGCATGCGGGCGAGGCCGTGGCCCTGGAACCCGCCGAAGGTGAAGCCAGCGCGGGCACCAGCCACTGGCTGTTTCCCCGCCTGCCCGTCACCCTCTACCGCGACGACGCCGAGGGCTACTACCTGAACCTGGCATCGCCCAGCCCTTGCTTCTGGGTGATGTGGCGCCTGGCGGAAGAGGGGGGTGAAGAGGCCCTGCCCGAACCGCAGGTGGTGACGCTGAGCTACCACGACGCGGGCCGCTGGCTGGACGCCCAGGAGCGCGTGGACCAGGTCCCCGCACCCGGGCCGGTGGTGGAGTGGCTCGCCGCCTTCGTGCAAGCCCATTACGTGCCCGAACCCAAGCGCCGCAAGCGCCCCGACAGCTTTCAGCCGTTGACCGACCGTTTCGGCAACCCCGCCAGCATCAGCACCGGCAAGACGCGTGGCCGCCCTGAAGGAGAGCGCGGTGAGTGACAAGGCACCCGAACGCGACGACGACGCGGGCTTCTTTGGCCGCTGGTCGCGCCGCAAGGCGCAGGTGCGCACCGGCCAGGCCGTGCCTGCCGAGCCGCCCCGACAGGTCGTGCCCGTTGTGTCCGCGCCGTTGACGGGTGAAGCGGCCATCGCTCCTGCTGTCAGCCGCCCGGTCGTGCAGCCATTGCCGCCAGAGGTGCCTGCGCCCTCGGACAAACACCCCGCCCGGCGTGCCGATGAGGCGGTGGCCGAGCCGCCACCGGCGCTATCGCTTGACGACGTGAAGGCACTCACGCCGGAAGCCGACTTCAGCCCCTTTGTTGCCCGCGAGGTGTCGCCCGAAGTGCGCAACGCCGCCATGCGCAAGCTCTTCGCCGACCCGAAGTTCAACGTCATGGATGGGCTGGACATCTACATCGACGACTACTCGCAGCCCGACCCGCTGCCACCAGCGCTGGCCCGCCAATTGGTCAGTGCGCAGTTCATGAAGCTCTTTGACGAGCCGCAGGAACCGAAAGACCCGCCCCAACCGGCACAGACCACAGAACCCCAGGCCGCCAGCCAACCGCCCGCAGCCACGAGCGAAGCCGAAGCCCGTGACAAGGCCGAACCCGCGCCGCAGGCAGCCGACGACAGCCCGACCCCCAAGACACCATGACCACCCTGATCTGCAACTGCAACCGCACCATGCCGCTGGACGGCGAGGCCCTGGGCCGTGCGCTGGGCGAGCCACTCACTGTGCACACCACCCTGTGTCGTCGCGAGGCACCTGCCTTCCAGCGCGCCACCCGCAGTGCCGACGACCTGGTGGTGGCCTGCACCCAGGAATCGCGCCTGTTCAATGAACTGTCCGAACAGACCGAAGGGGCCGTGCCGCTGGACGTGCGCCCCATCCGCTTCGTCAACATCCGCGAAACGGGCGGCTGGAGCCGTGACGCCGCGCAGGCCACGCCCAAGATGGCAGCCCTGCTGGCAGCGGCCCGCCTGCCCGACCCGGACCCGGTGCCCACGGTGACCTACCGCAGTAGCGGCAGGTTGCTCATCATCGGCCCGTTGGAGCGTGCCGAAGCCTTGGCTGCGCGCCTGGACGATGTGCTGGACGTGAGCCTGTTCGCCACGGGCGGCGCGGGCCGCCAGGAACGCCGTTACCCTGTGCTGGCGGGGCAGTTGCAACAGGTCACGGGCTGGCTCGGGGCCTTCCAGGTGCGCTGGGCGCAGAACAACCCCATCGCGCTGGACCTGTGCACCCGCTGCAACGCTTGCGTGGCAGCCTGTCCGGAAGGCGCGATCGGCCTGGACTACCAGATCGACATGGACGCCTGCCGGTCCCACCGCGACTGCGTGCGCGTTTGCGAGGCGCCCGGTGCCATCGACTTCCAGCGCGAGGCCGCAGCACAGGATGAAGCTTTTGACCTGGTGCTGGACCTGCGCGAGCAGCGCGCGTTCACTCAGCACGCGCTGCCGCAGGGCTACCTGCACCTGCCGCCGCAGGCGGGCGCCGACGCGCAACTCGCCGCGCTCCTGCAACTGCGCGAGCTGGTGGGCGAGTTCGAAAAACCCCGTTTCTTTCAGTACAAGCAACGCTTGTGCGCTCATGGCCGCAACGAACAGGTGGGCTGCCGTGCCTGTGTGGATGTGTGTTCCGCGTCCGCCATCAGCAGTCAGGTGGAGCGTCAGCAGATTCACGTCAACCCCAACCTGTGCGTGGGTTGCGGTGCCTGCACCACCGTGTGCCCCAGCGGTGCGTTGAGCTACGCCTACCCGGCTGCTCCCTACCAGGGCAGCAAACTGCGCACGCTGCTGCAAACGTACACCAAGGCAGGCGGGCGTGACGCTGTGTTGCTGATCCACAGCCAAGGGGCAGGACAACGCCTGATCGACGACTGGGGTCGTGCCGCACAGCTCGACAAGACCCTGCGCGGCATTCCAGCGCGCGTGTTGCCGGTGGCCGTGTGGCACACCGCCAGCCTGGGGCTGGACGTATGGCTGAGCGCCATTGC
Organism: Hydrogenophaga aquatica; assembly: GCF_054780915.1. Taxonomy (NCBI): domain Bacteria; kingdom Pseudomonadati; phylum Pseudomonadota; class Betaproteobacteria; order Burkholderiales; family Comamonadaceae; genus Hydrogenophaga; species Hydrogenophaga aquatica. The sequence continues at coordinate 75,845 of NZ_BAAGVK010000015.1, forward strand.
CCAAGGGGCCAGCCAGGTGTGGCTGCTCACCACCGACGAGGAAGCGCCCGACTATCTGCGCGCCCTGCAAGAGCAGATGGCCGTGGGCCAGGCGCTACTCAGCGGGCTGGGTTACACGGGCGAGCACCTGCGCATTCTGCAGGCGCGGGACGCGCGCGACATTCCCCTGCTGGACGCTGCCGCCCGGGTCGCGCCCGCGCAGTCCGTGAAAACGCCCGCCAGCTTTGGTGTGCAGGCCGACAAGCGCGCCACGCTGGAACTGGCCATTGAACACCTGATGCAGCAGGCCCCCGTCAGCGCCTTGCCCGAGGCCATCGGCCTGCCTGCGGCAGGTTCACCGCTGGGCACAGTGGTGGTCAACCGCGACGCCTGCACCCTGTGCCTGAGCTGCGTGAGCGCCTGCCCCGCCAACGCCCTGCAGGACAACCCCAACCAGCCGCAGCTGCGCTTTGTTGAAAAGAACTGCGTGCAGTGCGGCCTGTGCGTCAAGACCTGCCCGGAAGATGCGCTGCAACTGCAGTCGCGCCTGTTGCTGACGGCAGAGCGCCGCCAGCCGCGTGTGGTCAACGAGCAGCCGCCTTATGCTTGCATCCGTTGCGGCAAGCCCTTTGGCACGCTCAAGGGTGTGGAGGCGATGCTGGCGCGCCTCTCGGGCCATGCCATGTTCCAGGGTGCGGCTGCCGAGCGCCTGAAGATGTGCGGCGACTGCCGTGTGATCGACATCCACACCAGCAGCGAAACCAAGATCACCGACCTGTGAACGGCGAAACACCATGAACCCAGACATTCCCGTGCGTTCCAGCCTGGACGAAGAAACCGCCCGTGCCGAGGTCTATGGCCTGCTGGCCGCCTTGTACTACGCCCCGCCCGGTGGGGAACTGCTGTCCCAACTGCGTGTGGCGGCCACCGAAGCCCCTGCGGCAGGCGGCTTCCTCGAAGATTCCTGGCGCGCCCTGGTGGCCCAGGCCCGTGAGCTGGGCGACGAGGCAGTGAGCGACGAGTTCCACACCCTGTTCGGCGGGGTAGGCAAGCCAGAGGTGTACGTGTTTGCGTCGCACTACCTGAGTGGCTTCCTCAACGAAAAGCCGCTGGCCGCTCTGCGTTCCGATCTGGCCGAGCTGGGCCTGGGGCGTGACGAACAGATGCCCGAGACCGAGGACCACATCGCCTACCTGTGCGAGGTGATGCGTTTTCTCATTGCCGGGGACGATGTGACCGTGTCCAACCTGGCGCAGCAGCAGGCCTTTTTTGCCAAGCACCTGCAGCCCTGGGTGATGGCGATGTGCGACGCCGTTGCCGCTCACCCGCGTGCGCGCTTCTACGCGGCGTTGGCAGAGTTCACCCGTGCCTTCATGAGCGTGGAAGTGCAAGGGTTTGACATGTTGGATTCGCAGTAGGGCTGTTCTCTTGCTGTTTTCGCCAGGTGTTGGTGGCCAAGGCGTGTGCGCCCAGGGGCTGGCGCTTCAACGAGGCGGCCGGTGCATAGCACCGGCTCCCCTGCGATGCTCGATGCCGTGGCTACGCGGCGGAACTCACTGCGCGCTTGCAGCGCTCCGTTCGGACAGCCGCCGCAAGCTAGATAACGAAGCGCGCTAAAGCGCGCAGCCACGGCATCTGCGCTTCTCGGCACCTCGTAAGGCGCGCCAGCCCCTGGGCGCACACGCCTTGGCAGAGATATTGTTGGCACGCCACCGGTTGCGCTCCACCATCTTGGTTGGCTGCGGCAGGCCTGGCCCTGTGGGAGCGATTTCTGTGGCGGCTGTGGCCGCCTGTCTGGGGCCGGGCGCGCGTTAGCGCGCTTCGTAACTGACTTGCGGCGGCTGTCTGAACGCAGTGAGCGAAGCGAACGAAGTGAGTTCCGCCGCACCGGCCCCAGGCGGGTGGACGCAGCGGAGTCGGCGCCTCGGCGCCGACCGCCACAGTATGAGCCCCCGCAGGGCCAGGCCTGCCGCAGCAAGCGAGGTCAACGACAACAACGGACAGGCAGCCAGCAGAAGCTCAACCCAACCGCCCAGGCCGTCCATCCCCCGTGCCCGCCTGACTCGCCTCAGGCACGCGCGGCTCCGTCAGCAACCGCACACGGAATGCCGCTCCAGGGCCATCCGTGCGGTTGTCAGCCTCCAGCCGGCCACCATAGCGCTCCACCAGCCCCAGGCTGATCCACAGTCCCAGCCCATTCCCGTCGTTCTTCGTCGTGAAGAACGGCGTGAACAAGCGCTCGCGCACTTGCGGACTCAAGCCCGGGCCACGGTCCTGCACCTCCAGCACAGCACCCTGCGGTTCACCTGCTTCGTCCAGCCAGTCACGCGTCAGCAGGCGCAGCTCGCCGCCCTCCGGCATGGCCTGGATCGCGTTGATCATCAGGTTGATCACCACCTGCTGCAACTCCTGCCGGTTGCAGCCCACAGGTGCAGTGGCCTGCCAGTCCTGCTTCACATTCACTCGGCGCTGCTGCAGCAAGTGCGCCACCAGCACCAGGCAGTCGGCCGCCACACGGTTCAGGTCCAGCGCGTCCACATAGCCCGCAAACTCGGTGGGCCGCGCGTACTGCAGCAGCTGCGTCACGATCAGCCGCATGCGTTCCACCTGCTCGTCCAGCAGCTTCATCTCGGCACGCACCGGGGCGGTCTGCTCGCCCAGCGTCTCTCGGATCAGGTCCAGGTTGCCCTGGATCACCGCGATCGGGTTGTTGATCTCGTGCGCAATGCTGGCCGTGAGCTGCCCGATGGCCGCCAGCTTCTCGGACTTCACCAGCTGCTGCTGCGCCAGCCGCAGCGAGGCGTTGCTTTCTTCCAGCTCCTGTGTGCGCTCGGCCACCTTGCGGTCCAGCGTCAAGCCCCATTCGCGCAGGCGGCGGGTGTTGTCGTCCACCACGTCCAGCAGGTGGTCCAGGTGGTTGGCCAGGGCACCCAGTTCGTCGCGCGCGGTCACCTCGCCCACACGGGCCTGTGCCTCGCCGTTCTCCACGCGCAGCATGGTCTGGTTCATCTGCTCCACGGGCTTGAAGATGCTGCGCGCCCAGCGCACCGAAAACACCGCCGCCAGCGCCATCACCGCCAGGAAGATCAACCCCATCACCGCCAGCATGCCGTAGCGCACCCAGCGGAAGGGCTGTTCCAGAAAGCCCACGTACAACATGCCGATGCGGTCGCCGTGCGCGTCCAGCAGCGGCTCGTAGGCGCTCACGTACCAGTCATTGACGACGAAGGCGCGGTCCAGCCAGGTCTGCCCGCGTGCCAGCACCGCTTCGCGTACCGATTGCGACACCCGCGTGCCAATGGCGCGCTGGTCCTGGAACAGCCGCACGTTGGTGGTGATGCGAACATCCTCCAGGAACAGCGTGGCCGTGCCCTGGCTGCCAAAGGGCAGCGAGCCCTCGGGGTAGACGATGCGGTTGATGTGGTCGATGAAATCCAGGTTCTGGTTGAGCAGCAGCCCGCCGTGCAGGGTGGCCCACTGGCGCCCCTGTGCGTCCAGCACGGGCAGGCTGGCCAGCATGACCATCGCGCGGTCCTCCACGGTGCGGCTGGTGGGGGTGGCGTTGCGGGTGCTCACCAGCGGAATGCCCAGGCGGTGTTCCAGGTGCGGTGCCAGCTTCTGCAGTGCCGCCGTGTGCAGCAGCACCAGGCGTGCGGCATTCCTGTTGTCTGTGCCGGCCTGCGCGGGTGGCGGTGTGGTCAGTGTGAGGGCTTCCATGCTGTAGCCCCGCTTGGGTGAGCGTCCAGCCTGGCGCGGCCCGCGCTCCAGCACCAGGAAGTCCAGCCCCAGCCGCTCGCGTTCGCCCGACAGCATCTGGTCAATGGCCTTGGCGGCGCGCGAGATGTCTGGGGTGTCGGCGCTGGCGCCCGACCCTGGCGGCAGCGGCAGGACCAGCCGGCCTGCACCGGCCGGCAAGCCTTGCAGCGCCCGGTGCAGCGCGTGCGAAGTGGCCACCGCGTGGGTGCCGGAGCCCACTTCGTTCATGACCTGGTTGAAGTAGCCGCTGGCCACGGCCAGGTCTGAACGGATCTTGGTGATCAGCAGCCGGTCGTAGGCCACGTTGGCCCAGGTCAGCAAGGCCAGCACCAGCAGCGGAAACACCACCGCCAGCGGCAGCAGCGCCATGGCCAGCAGCTTGTTGCGAACGGAACCGGCAATCCAGGCCGGCGTTTTCCACAAGGTCATGTCAGGCCTGCTTCGGTGCGGCCGCCCTGGCCCCATTCGGCCACGCGCCGCTCCAGTGTGCGGCGCGACACCCCCAGAAGCTGCGCGGCCCGGGTCTTGTCTCCCTGCACCGACTCCAGCACCGCCAGAATGTGCTGCTTCTCCAGCGTCTGCAGGTCGGTCGGCCGGCCCGCGGCCAGGCCTGGCGGCGAACTGGGCATGGCAGGGTAGAGCGCCGACACGTTCAGCTTGCCCAGGATCAGCGACCGCTCCACCAGGTTGCGCAGCTCGCGCACGTTGCCAGGCCAGGCGTACTCCTGCAGGAAGCGCAGCTCATCCTCCGTCACGTCGATCGGGTCCACGCCCAACGCCGGCGCCAGCTCCAGGGTGAAGTGGCGCAGCAGGTCAACAATGTCCTCCTTGTGTTCGCGCAGGGGCTCCAGCGCGATGTCCACCACCTGCAGGCGGTAGTACAGGTCGGCGCGAAAGCGCCCGGCCGCCACCTCGTCGCTGAGCCGCCGGTTGGTGGCCGCAACGATGCGCACATCCACAGGCAACAGCTGCTGGCTGCCCACGGGGCGTATCTGCAGTTCTTCAATGGCGCGCAGCAGGGTGGCCTGCACCGGCAAGGGCAGCTCGGCCACCTCGTCGAAGAACAGTGTGCCGCCCTGGGCGTAGTAAAAAAGCCCGTCGCGCGCGTGTGTCTGCCCCTGGCTGCTGTGGCGGGCGTGGCCGAACAGCTCCATCGCCATGTCGTCGGGCGAAAGCGCCGCGCAGTTCACCGGCACAAAGGGCCCGCTGGCGCGCGGGCTGCGGGCGTGCAGCTCCCTGGCCACCAGTTCCTTGCCCGTGCCGGATTCACCTTGCACCAGCACCGTGCTGGGCATGGGGGCTATGCGCTCGATGGCCTCGCGCAGGCGCGACGTGGCCTGCGAGCGGCCCACCAGCACCGAGCCCTGCTGGCGCGGCAGCCGCGCGTTGCGGCGCAGCACGTGGTTCTCGCGGCGCAACTGGGCGCGTTCGTGGCACTGCTTGATGGCGTTGAGGATCTGCGGAATGCGGAAAGGCTTGAGGATGAAGTCCGACGCGCCTGCTCGCAACGCTTCGATGGCGGTGTCCAGATCGGCGAATGCCGTGATCAGGATCACCTCGCCGCTGTAGCCCTGGTCTCGCAGTTCCTTGAGCCAGACCACCCCGCTCTTGCCAGGCAGGGAGATGTCCAGGATCACCAGATCGATGCGCTGCGAACGCATCCATTCGGCACCTTCCTCTGCGCTGTCGGTGCTTGCGACGAAGCGGCAGCGCGGCGCCAGCACCTTGATGAGGAAATTGCGCATGCCCTGTTCGTCGTCCACCACCAGGATCGACCAATGGGGCCACCCGTCGGCGGTGGCCGGTGGCGCGGACGCAGGAAACAGCGCCGAGGGGGAGGAAAGGGAGGTGTTCACCCGCTGGGATTCTACGGAAATTCCTTAATTAATTAGTTGGGTATTAAGTCTTTTGAGGGGTGAAAAACCCTGCCGCATGACGGTGTTGCGGCGCAGGAAGGTGCGACAACTTGTCGCCGACAGAATGACAAAGCGACGCAGATTCCGGAGGGTTCACAGATGCCCGGGAGAGCTTCCTTCTGCACCTCTGTTTTTATATAAGTGACTGCTTTTGGTCCGGCTCTTGCTTGCGAAAAAACCGCTCTGACAAATCCTGCAAACCAGCGCTCAACACCAATCGATTCCTTGCGGCGGCGGTAGGTGTGTACTCGCTTGCACGAGTGTGTTCGCGACGCTACAGTCCCTTATGAACAAAGCCCACAAGTCCACCTTGCGGGCGCATTCGATCGCAGTTTCCAGGAGACATTCGCATGAGCCAGCAGACCCCTTCCTCCCAGCAGGGCTTGAGCCGCCGCCGCTGGTTTGCCGGTGCGGGCACCGTGGGTGCCGTGGCCGCAGTGGCGGCCGTTGCCCCGGTCGGCACCGTAGCGACTTCACAAGCACAGCCTGAGGCCAAGCCGTCGCCCGAGCGGGGCGGTGGCTACACGCTGTCCGAGCACGTCAAGCGCTACTACCAGACAACCCGCGTCTGACGCGAGAGGGCCTTGCCCCTGCCTCCCTATTCCCAGTGATCCTTTCATGCCCTGCGGGGCGAGGTGAACTCACATGTTGTTGACCAAGAAAACATCCTCCAGCACGAGTCCTTCCCGGCCACAGGCAGGCGCAGGTTTCGTGAACAGCCTGCGGCGCGGCTTCACGCACGCGCTGCCCACCATGGACCGCCGCGCCTTCCTACGGCGTTCCGGCCTTGGCGTGGGGGTGGGGCTGGCCGCCTCGCAGCTCACGCTGGTGAAGAAGGCCAAGGCCGCGTCCGGCGGTTCCATCGACGGCACCGGCAAGATCGAAGTCAAGCGCACCGTCTGCACGCACTGCTCGGTGGGCTGCGCGATCGATGCCGTGGTGGAAAACGGCGTCTGGACCCGGCAGGAGCCGGTGTTCGACTCGCCCATCAACCTGGGCGCCCACTGCGCCAAGGGTGCTTCCATTCGCGAGCACGGCCACGGCGAATACCGCCTGCGCTACCCCATGAAGCTGGTCAACGGCAAGTACCAGCGTATCGGCTGGGACCAGGCGCTCGACGAGATCACCGCCCGCATGAAGGAGCTGCGCGAGGCCAGCGGCCCTGACAGCGTGTACTTCGTGGGTTCGTCCAAGCACAGCAACGAGCAGGCCTACCTGCTGCGCAAGTTCGTCAGCTTCTGGGGCACCAACAACTGCGACCACCAGGCGCGCATCTGTCACTCCACCACGGTGGCCGGCGTGGCCAACACCTGGGGTTACGGGGCCATGACCAACTCGTACAACGACATGCAGAACAGCAAGGTCGCTCTGTACATCGGCTCCAACGCCGCCGAGGCGCACCCTGTGTCCATGCTGCACATGCTGCACGCCAAGGAAACGGGCTGCAAGATGATCGTGGTGGACCCGCGCTTCACCCGCACGGCCGCCAAGGCCGACGAGTACGTGCGCATCCGCTCCGGCACCGACATCCCCTTCCTGTTCGGCCTGCTGTACCACATCTTCAAGAACGGCTGGGAAGACAAGAAGTACATCAACGACCGCGTGTACGGCATGGATGCCGTCAAGGCTGACGTGCTGGCCAAGTGGACGCCCGACAAGGTGGAAGAGGCCTGCGGCGTCAAGGAAGAGCAGATGTTGCGCGTGGCGCACATGCTGCACCAGAACAGTCCCGGCACCATCGTCTGGTGCATGGGTCAGACGCAGCACACCATCGGCAACGCCATGGTGCGTGCCTCGTGCATCCTGCAGCTTGCCCTGGGCAATGTGGGCAAGAGCGGTGGCGGCACCAACATCTTCCGTGGCCACGACAACGTGCAGGGCGCCACCGACGTGGGCCCCAACCCCGACTCGCTGCCCGGCTACTACGGTCTGGCCGCAGGTTCGTGGAAGCACTTCGCCGCCACCTGGGGCGTGGACTACGACTGGATCAAGGGCAAGTACGCCGAGGGCATGATGGAAAAGCCCGGCATCACCGTGTCCCGCTGGATCGACGGTGTGCTGGAAAACAAGGAGGCCGTGGACCAGGGTTCCAACATCCGTGGCATGTTCTTCTGGGGCCATGCGCCCAACTCGCAGACGCGCGGTCTGGAGATGAAGCGCGCCATGGACAAGCTGGACCTGCTGGTGGTGGTCGATCCCTACCCGTCGGCTACCGCCGCCATGGCGGCCATGCCCGGCAAGCCTGAGGACCTCAACCCCAACCGTGCCGTCTACCTGCTGCCCGCAGCCACCCAGTTCGAAACCAGCGGTTCCTGTACCGCGTCCAACCGCTCCATCCAGTGGCGCGACAAGGTGATCGAACCTCTGTGGGAAAGCCGCACCGACCACATGATCATGTACCAGTTCGCACAGAAGCTTGGCTTCGACAAGGAACTGGTCAAGAACTACGGCATGCAGAAGGTCAAGGGCATGGACGAGCCCGTGCCCGAGGACATCCTGCGCGAGATCAACAAGTCCGTCTGGACCATTGGTTACACCGGCCACAGCCCCGAGCGCCTGAAGGCCCACATGCGTCACATGAACGCCTTCGATGTGAAGACGCTCAAGTGCAAGGGCCAGGTGGTGGACAAGGAAACCGGCTACGACATGACCGGTGACTACTTCGGCCTGCCGTGGCCCTGCTACGGCACGCCCGAGATGAAGCACCCGGGTTCCCCCAACCTGTACGACACCTCCAAGCACGTGATGGACGGCGGCGGCAACTTCCGCGCCAACTTCGGTGTCGAGAAGGACGGCGTCAGCCTGCTGGCGGCCGACGGCTCGCACTCCGTGGGCGCCGAGATCACCACGGGCTACCCCGAGCTGACCGACGAACTGCTCAAGAAGCTGGGCTGGTGGGACGAACTCACCGACGCCGAAAAGGCCAAGGCTGAGGGCAAGAACTGGAAGACCGATTCGAGCGGCGGCATGATCCGCGTTTTCATGAAGCACGGTTGCCACCCGTTCGGCAACGCCAAGGCGCGCGCCGTGGTCTGGAACTTCCCCGACCCCATCCCGCAGCACCGCGAGCCCATCTATGGCACCCGTCCGGATCTGGTGGCCAAGTACCCCAGCCACGACGACCAGAAGAACCGCTGGCGCCTGCCCATCCTCTACAAGACGCTGCAGCAGAAGAACGTGGACGACAAGGTCTACGAGAAGTACCCGCTGATCATGACGTCTGGCCGCCTGGTGGAGTACGAGGGTGGTGGCGAGGAAACCCGCTCCAACCCCTGGCTGGCGGAACTGCAGCAGGAGATGTTCGTCGAGATCAACCCCGCCGCGGCCGCGCAGCGTGGCATCCGCAACGGCGAGCGCGTGTGGGTGAGCACGCCCACCGGTGCACGCATCAACGTGCAGGCGCTGGTGACCGAGCGCGTGGGCCCGGACACCGTGTTCCTGCCCTTCCACTTCTCCGGCCGCTGGCAGGGCGTGGACATGAAGGCGCACTACCCGGAAGGCGCTGCGCCCATCGTGCGCGGCGAGGCGGTCAACACCGCCACCACCTATGGTTACGACATCGTGACCATGATGCAAGAAACCAAGACCACCATCTGCAACGTGGAAAAAGCGTAAGGAGACACAGACATGGCAAGAATGAAATTCATCTGTGACGCCGAGCGCTGCATCGAGTGCAACGGCTGCGTCACCGCCTGCAAGAACGAGCACGAGGTGCCCTGGGGCGTCAACCGCCGCCGCGTGGTCACCATCAACGACGGTGTGCCGGGCGAAAAATCCATCTCGGTGGCGTGCATGCACTGCTCCGACGCGCCCTGCATGGCCGTGTGCCCGGTGCAGTGCTTCTACCGCACCGACGAAGGCGTGGTGCTGCACGACAAGGACGTGTGCATTGGCTGCGGCTACTGCAGCTACGCCTGCCCGTTCGGTGCGCCGCAGTTCCCATCGCAAGGCACCTTCGGTGTGCGCGGCAAGATGGACAAGTGCACCTTCTGTGCCGGCGGCCCCGAGGCCAACGGCAGCCAGGCCGAGTTCGAGAAATACGGCCGCAACCGCCTGGCCGAGGGCAAGCTGCCCGCCTGTGCCGAGATGTGTTCCACCAAGGCCCTGCTGGCAGGTGACGGTGATGTGGTCGCCGACATCTTCCGCACCCGCGTGGTCCAGCGCGGCAAGGGTGCCGAGGTCTGGGGCTGGGGCACCGCCTACGGCAGCCAGTCTTCCGCGAAAGGAGCCTGAACATGATGCGCCAACGCACTTTCATCGCCGTGTCGGCCGCCGTGGCAGCCTTGCTGCTGGGCGCCTGTGGCGAAAAGCCCCAGGGCATGGGCGGCATCAAGTCCGACAGCCCGCCGCACACCGGCGTGGGCGCCAGCCAGTACGCTGCGCCCGGCTGGAAGGCCGGCGACCAGGACGCCTGGCAGCAGCAGCTGCGCGCACGCGCCCAGTACGGGCAGAACGAATACAACCGTACTGCTGCCAAACAGCAGTGAGGAGACAAGCATGACAGGCTCTCTGTCCCTCAGCAGTGCAAGGCGCTGGCTGGCGGGTGGCTGCATGGCCGCCTGCTTCGCCCTGGCCGCGCCGCTGGCGTTGGCTCAGGCCGCGCCCGCGCCCGCAGCCGCTGCGCCCGCAGCAGGCATCCAGCATGGCAACATCCTGGAAATCACCGACGCAGCCACCCAGCCCGGCTACGCCGAGCAAACTAACGCCGAGCGCGCCAAGGTGCAACCCGGCAACAACGCGCCCGTGTGGCGCCAGGTGGGGCAGGGCACCACAGGCGTGACCAACTTCCCGTACGCGGAATACGGCACGCTGATCCAGCCCTTCGTGCAGTACCCCGGTTCGGCCTACACCAACGCGGGCGAGGCCTGGCGGCAGGTGCGCAACCAGGTGATCCTGCCTTATGGCGGCGCGCTCATGCTGATCGTGCTGGTGGCCATTGCGCTTTTCTACTTCAAGAAGGGCACCTTGCAGCTTCACGGCAAGGAAACGGGTCGCCTGATCGAGCGTTTCACCTACTTCGAGCGCGCGGCGCACTGGGTCAACGCCATTGCGTTCGTGGCACTGGCGGTGTCGGGCATCGTCATGGCGTTCGGGCAGTACTTCATCCTGCCGGTCATCGGCACCACGCTGTTCGGCTGGCTCACCTACGCGCTCAAGAACATCCACAACTTCACCGGGCCGCTGTTTGCCGTGTCGCTGGTGGTGGTCATCGTCACTTTCGTGAAGGACAACCTGCCGCGCAAGGAAGACATCACCTGGCTGCTCAAGGGCGGTGGCCTGCTGGGGGGGCACGAAGTCCCGTCGCACCGCTTCAACGCCGGTGAAAAGGTGCTGTTCTGGGGCGGTGTGTTCCTGTTCGGCCTGGTGGTGGTCGGCTCCGGCCTGGTGCTGGACAAGGTCATTCCCGGCCTGGCCTACCTGCGCGCCGACATGCAGATCGCCCACATGATCCATGCGACCGCCGCGGTCATCATGATGGTCATGTTCATGGGTCACATCTACATGGGTACCATCGGCATGCAAGGGGCCTACAAGGCCATGAAGACCGGCTACGTTGATGAAACCTGGGCCAAGGAGCACCACGAGCTCTGGCACGACGACATCAAGGCCGGCAAGATCCCAGCCCAGCGCAGCGCGCCAGCTTCCTCCGGCGCCGCGGTGGTGCCGGGTGCCTCCGCCAAAGCCTGACCACACCATGCTGTTGACCGAACCCTGCCTCCACGTGCTCGAACAAGGGCTGCACCGCCAGCCCCTGCCGAGGCTCACGCGCGCCAGTGCCCCGCTGACGCGCGAGGTGGCGGTGGTCAACGAGTTTGGCGAGCGTCGCACTACCTCCATTCCGGCCGAGCGTGACCTCACCGTCTACGTGGACAAGCGCGAGCTGGTCACGCTGATGACGCTGGGCGCTCATCCCGAATGGCTGGTGCTGGGCTACCTGCGCAACCAGCGGCTGGTCGATTCCGTGCACGACATCGAGTCCATCACCGTGGACTGGGACGTGGGCGCCGCTTCGGTCAAGACGCGCCATGGCATTGACGCCATCGAGGAGCGCACCTCGCGCCGCGTGGTCACCACTGGCTGCGGGCAGGGCAGTGTGTTCGGCGGTTTGATGGACGACGTGGACCGTATCCGCCTGTCGCCCGAGGCCACGCTGCGCCAGTCCGAGCTGTACCAGGTGGTCAAGGCCATCCGCGAGCAGGAGTCGGTTTACAAGGCATCTGGCTCGGTGCACGGCTGCGCGCTGTTCCGCGGTGCCGAGATGCTGCTGTTCGTGGAGGACGTGGGCCGCCACAACGCGGTGGACACGATCGCCGGGTGGATGTGGCTGCAGGACCCCGCCGCCATGGATGGCGCAGACAAGGTCTTCTACACCACGGGCCGCCTGACGAGCGAGATGGTCATCAAGGCCGCTCAGATGGGTGTGCCGGTGGTGGTGTCGCGCAGCGGCACCACGCAGATGGGCCTGGAGGTGGCAGATCGCGTGGGGCTGTGCACCATCGGGCGCGCCACCAACCAACGTTTCCTTTGTTTCACGCACCCCCAGCGGCTGGTGCACGACGTGGAACTGCAGCGCCCCCTGCACGCTGTCTGACGTTCCCAGACCCGGCAGTGGCCGGTCAAACCATTTCCAGGTAGCGTGCCAGTTCCCAGTCCGTCACAGCCTGGCTGAAGCGCCGCCATTCCCAGCGCCGCGTCTGCACGAAGTGGTCCACGAAGGCTTCTCCCAGCAGCTCGCGCGCCAACTCTGAGTGGTCCATGGCGTCCGTGGCCTCGGCCAGGGTACGCGGCAGGCGTTCCCCATCTTCGCCCCCAGGTGGCGTGGCGTCCCCCGGCTCAAGCTTGTGCTCAATCCCGTACAGGCCCGAGGCAATGGCCGCCGCCAGGATCAGGTAGGGGTTGGCATCGGCGCCCGGCGTGCGCGTTTCCAGCCGTTGCGAACGTGCGCTGCCCGGCACCACGCGCAGCGAGGCGTTGCGGTTGTCCACGGCCCAGTTGGCGCGCACGGGGGCCAGCATGCCGTCCACCAGGCGCTTGTAGCTGTTGACGAAGGGCGCGTACACCGCAAACAGGTGGGGCAGGGCGTGCAACTGCCCGGCAATGTAGTGCCGCATGGTGGCGCTGATGCCCTGCGGCGCGCTGGCGTCGTGGAACAGGTTGGTGCCGTCTTTCCAAACGCTCTGGTGCAGGTGCTGGCCGCAACCACCGTAGGCGGGCGACCATTTCGCCATGAAGGTGCTCAGCAACCCGTGGGGGCGGCCAATCTCGCGCACGGACTGCTTGAACAAGGCCGCGCGGTCGGCCATCTGCAGGGCTTCGCCATAGCGCAGCGCCACTTCAAAGTTGCCCGGCCCCGCTTCGGTGTGCAGCGCTTCAATGGGCACGTCAATCTCGGGCAGCCAGGTGAAAAGCTGGTCCACAAAGGCTTTCTGGGCGTCAATGCGGAACGGCGAATAGTTGTTGATGGCCTGCGTGGCAGTCTCCAGCTTGCGGTAGCCTTTTTCGCGCACGCTGCGCTCGGTTTCCGCCAGTACAAACCATTCGTACTCCACGCCCACCTGCACGCTCAGCCCCATGCTCGCTGCCTTGGCCAGCACACGTTTGAGCACCTGGCGAGGGCAGATGGGCAGGGGCTGGCCTTGGGCGTCCAGGTGTTCGCCCAGCAGCACCCAGCGGTGGTCGTCCCAGGGCAGGCGGCGTGCGGTGGCCGGGTCCAGCCGCAGGCCGATTTCGCCCAGGCCCGTGTGCAGCCCGGCAAAGTCCACGCCGCTGCTGTACAGGTCGTCGGCCACATCCCAGCCGAACACGGCGCTGGCAATGGTGCCGCCGTGGGCCAGCAGGTCGGCCATCTTCTCGCCAGAAAGGCTCTTGCCCCGGCACACGCCGTCAATGTCTGTGACGAAAAAGCGCGCGTGGGAAGACTGGCGCAGGGCGCTGTGCAGGGTGGTCGGGTCAATCGGGTTCATGGTGCCATTGTGGCCTTGGCGCCGCTGCCCCACGGTGCCACTGCCGTTACCGCAGACGGTGCCTGTGGGATACTGCGGCCATCCATTACCCCCGTTTTATTACCGTTCAGCCATGAGCCGAGACGTACACATCATCGATCACCCCCTGGTCCAGCACAAGCTCACCCTGATGCGCCAGAAGGACACCAGCACCAAGAGCTTCCGCCAGCTTGCGCAAGAGATCAGCACCCTGCTGGCCTATGAGATCACGCGCGACATGCCCATGCAGGAGATCGAGATCGAGACGCCGCTGGAGAAGATGAAATCCCGCGTCATCGACGGCAAGAAAATCGTGCTGGCCTCCATCCTGCGCGCGGGCAACGGCTTCCTCGACGGCATGCTGCAGGTGCTGCCCAGCGCGCGCGTGGGGCACATCGGCCTGTACCGCGACCCCGACACCCTGCAGCCCGTGGAGTACTACTTCAAGATGCCGCAAGGGATGGAAGAGCGTGACGTGATCGTGCTCGACCCCATGCTGGCCACTGGCAACTCCGCCGTGGCCGCGGTGGACCGCCTCAAGCGCAGCAACCCGCGCTCGCTGCGCTTTGCCTGCCTGGTGGCCTGCCCCGAAGGCGTCAAGAACTTCCACGACCACCACCCCGACGTGCCCATCTACACCCCGGCGGTGGACCGTGGCCTCAACGAGCACGGCTACATCGTTCCCGGTCTGGGCGACGCGGGCGATCGTATCTTCGGTACCAAGTAAGGTTGCCGTCTTTGCGCTAACCTTGGGCGCATGACGGCCACTTCCGCAGCAACCTCTCCCTCGTTCTGGACCATCGGCTGGCGCGCCCTGTGGCGCGACTGGCGCGCGGGTGAACTGCGCGTGCTGGTGCTGGCCGTGGCACTGGCGGTGGCCGCGCTGACGGCGGTGGGCTTCTTTGCCGACCGCCTGCAAAACGGCCTGGAGCGCGACGCTCGCCAGCTCATCGGCGGTGACGCCGTGCTGCGCAGCGACCAGCCGCCGCCCCCGGCCTTCGAGGCTCAAGCCAAGGCCCTGGGGCTGGCCACCACTGCGAACGTCAGCTTTCCCACCATGGGCCGCGCAGACGATGCCCAAGGAGGCACCGCGCGCCTGGTGGCGCTGAAGGCGGTGCAGGCGGGCTACCCCTTGCGCGGCCGCCTGAGTGTGGCCAGCGCGCCCGACGCGCCTGATGCACCGACCGACGACATCCCGCCACCTGGGACGGCCTGGGTGGATGCACCGCTGCTGTCCGCCCTGGACCTGAAGGTGGGCGACCCGCTGTGGCTGGGCGATCGCCAGTTCCGCATTGACCGCGTCATCGTCATCGAACCCGACCGGGGTGCAGGCTTCATGAGCTTTGCGCCGCGCGTGATGATCAACGCGCAGGACCTGCCTGCCACCGGGCTGGTGCAACCCGCCAGCCGCTTGAGCTACCGCCTGGCCGTGGCGGGTGACGAGCCCGCTGTCAAACGTTACATCCAGTGGGCCGAGGCCGAACTCAAGCGGCCAGAGGTGCGTGGCATACGGCTTGAATCCCTGGAAGGCGGCCGCCCCGAGATGCAGCAGACCCTGGCGCGGGCCGAGAAATTCCTCAACCTGGTAGCGCTGCTGGCCGCCTTGCTGAGCGCCGTGGCGGTGGGTATTGCCGCTCGCGTCTATGCCGCGCGCCACCTCGACGACTGCGCCATGCTGCGCGTGCTGGGCCTGTCGCAGGGCACCATGGCGCGTGCGTACACCTTCTCGTTCGTTGTCGTGGGGTTGCTGGCAGGGGTGCTGGGCGTTGCCCTGGGCTACGCGGTGCATCACGGTTTCGTCATCCTGCTGGCAGGCCTCGTCAAAACGGCCATGCCAGCGCCCAGCGTGTGGCCTGCGTTGTTCGGCCTGGGCGTGGGGCTCACGCTCATGCTCGCGTTTGGCCTGCCGCCCGTGCTGCAGCTTGCACGTGTGCCGGCCCTGCGCGTCATCCGCCGCGACATGGGCAACCTCAAGCCCGCCTCGCTGGCGGTGCTGGGGCTGGGCACTGCTGGCTTTGCCGCCTTGCTGCTGGCGGCCAGTCGCGACCTCACGTTGGGCCTCATCGCCGTGGGGGGCTTTGCTGGCGCAGCGGCGTTGTTTGCACTGGTCAGCTATCTGGCCGTGCGCCTGCTGCGTGCCTGGGTCAACGAGTCCACGGCGCCGCGCTGGCTGCGCCTGGCCACGCGCCAGCTCTCCGCGCGCCCGGCCTACGCCGTGGTTCAGGTGAGTGCTTTGTCCATCGGCCTGCTGGCGCTGGTGCTGCTTGTGCTGCTGCGTACCGATCTCATCAGCAGCTGGCAGCAAGCTACGCCGCCCGACGCGCCCAACCGTTTCGTCATCAACATCCAGCCCGAGCAGGCCGAGCCCTTCCAGGCCACCCTTAAGGCGCAGGGCGTGGCGCATTACGACTGGTACCCCATGATCCGGGGGCGGCTGGTGGCGGTCAATGGCCGCGCCGTCGTGCCCGAGGACTTCCAGGGTGACCGCGCCCAGCGCCTGGTGGACCGCGAATTCAACCTGTCCCACAGCGCGCAGGCGCCTGCGCACAACCCCGTCGTGGGCGGGCGCTGGACGGACAACGAAGCAGGCGCCATCAGCATTGAAGAAGGGCTGGCCGAGACCCTGGGCCTGCACCTGGGCGACCGCCTCACCTTCGACGTGGCGGGCATGCCCATCGAATCCACCATCACCAGCCTGCGCAAGGTGGACTGGGGTTCCATGCACGTCAACTTCTTTGCCATGTACCCGGTGGACCAGATGCCCGGCGTGCCCACCACGTTCATCAGCGCCTACCGCGCGCCTGATACCCCCGGGTTCGACAACACCCTGGTGCGCCAGTACCCCAACATCACCAACGTGGACATGAGCAGCACCATTGCCCAGGTGCAGCGCGTGCTGGACCAGGTCATCCGCGCGGTGGAGTTCCTGTTTGCCTTCACCCTGGCGGCAGGCCTGGTGGTGCTGTTCGCCGCGCTCACCGCCACGCGCAGCGAGCGTGAGCGTGAATTCGCCATCCTGCGCGCCGTGGGCGCGCAGTCCAGCCTGCTGCGCCAGGTGCAGCGTGCCGAGCTGGCCGGGGTGGGGGTGCTGGCGGGCTTCCTGGCGTCCGTCGTGGCCGTGGCCGTGGGCTGGGCTTTGGCCCGCTATGCCTTCGAATTCCAGTGGAACGCCGCCCCGTGGGTGCCCCTGGCGGGCGCCGTAGCAGGGGCGGTTCTGGCTCTGGCTGCAGGCTGGTGGGGCCTGCGCGGGGTGCTGCGCACGCCCGTGGTACAAACCCTGCGCCAAACTGCTGAATGATGAACACCCCTGCTACCCCCTTCGAATGGATAGGCGGCGAGCCCGCCGTGCGTGTCCTGGTGGACCGCTTCTACGACCTGATGGACCTGGAGCCCGGCTACCGCGAATTGCGCGCCAGTCATGGCGCCGCGCTGGACGACGCGCGCCAGAAGCTCTTCTGGTTCCTGTGCGGCTGGCTGGGTGGCCCTCAGCACTACCAGGACCGCTTTGGCCACCCGCGCCTGCGCATGCGCCACATGCCTTTCAAGATCGGCTTACAGGAGCGCGACCAGTGGCTGGCCTGCATGGACCAGGCCATGCGTGAAACCCAGGTGCCCGCCGACTTGCGCGAGCGATTGAAGCAGAGCTTTTTCCAGACCGCGGACTGGATGCGCAACACCCCGGCCTGAATCTCCCTGTCCAGTCGGGCAAGGTGCCTCAGCCGCCTTGCCCGGGCAAGTGCCTGATGGAAGGGCGCAGCAACACCACCAGCGCCCCCGCGCCACCTTCGGCGGGCCGTGCCTGCACAAAGGCCATCACCTCGTTCTTCTGCACCAGCCAGCTGTGCACGCGGCCCTTGAGCACGGGCGTCTTGCCGGGCGAGCCCAAACCCTTGCCGTGTACCACGCGCACGCAGCGCAGGCCTTTCTTGTGGGCTTCGCGCACAAAGGTGGCCAGGGCCGTGCGTGCCTCGTCGGTCCGCAGGCCATGCAGGTCGATCTCGGCCTGCAGGCTCCAGTCACCCTGACGCAGCTTGCGCACCACGTCCGGGCCCAGGCCGGGGCGGCGAAAGCTCAGGTGCTCGTCGGTGAGCAGCAGGGTCTCGGCGTCAAAGGCATCGCTCAGGGCCTCCTGCATCACGGCCTGTTCGTCGCGTTGCCGTTGCTGCGGTATGGGCAGCGGCGCGGCCAACGGCAGGGTATGCCTGCCATGGTGGGGCAGGCGCTTCACGGCGCCCACCGCACGCTCAAAGAGTTGCTTGTCGTGGTGCAGGCGGCGTTGCGCCTCCTGCTGGGCGGCCTCCTCGGCGGCACGCCGGGCAGCCTGCTCTGCCGCCTGGGCGGCCATCGCCTTCTTCAGCGTCTTCAGGTCGGACAAGCTGCGCACTTTCGTCATGCCCGGGATTGTCGCGCAGGCGGCCCCCTGCCGTGGTGGGTGGGGGGAATGGTTGCAGCTCGCTACACCAGGCCCATTTCGGCCATGGACCGGGCAGAGCCCGCCGTCACCACAAAGTGGTCCAGCACGCGCACGTCCACCAGTGCCAGCGCCGACTTCAGGGTCTGCGTCAGCGTCTGGTCGGCGCGGGAAGGTTCCGCCACGCCGCTGGGGTGGTTGTGGGCCAGCACCACAGCGGCGGCGTTATGGTGCAAGGCGCGCAGCACCACCTCGCGCGGATATACCGAGGTCTGTGCCAGCGTCCCCCTGAAGAGTTCTTCCAGTGCCAGCAGGCGGTGCTGGCTGTCCAGGAAGAGCACGGCGAACACCTCGTGCGGTTTGTGCCCCAGGTGCAGCTGCAGGTAGTGCGCCACGGCGGCGGGCGAGTCGAACAGCGCACGCTCCTTCAGCTCCTGCGCCAGGGCGCGGCGTGCCAGTTCCACCACGGCCATCAGTTCGGCACGCTTGGCCGGGCCTAGGCCCTTTACGGTTTTCAGGGCATCGGCGCCGCTGTGCAGCAGGCCCGCCACGCCGCCAAAACGGTCCACCAGCTCCTGGGCAAGCATCACCACGTTTTTGCCCTGCACACCCGTGCGCAGCAGCAGGGCCAGCAGTTCGGCGTCGCTCAGGGCGGCGGGGCCGCGCTGCAGCAGTTTCTCTCGCGGGCGCGCGTCGGCGGGCAGCCCTTTGAGCGGCATGGCCGGGGTGTTCATGCGTGTTCCTCCCTTTTCCTACAATGGGGTTTTTGTATCACCGCGCTGTCTCACGCCATGCCCCAGGTCGAATCCGGCTCCTTTCTCACGTTGCACTACCGCCTCTCCGGGCCGGACGGGCGCGATTTCATCAACACCTTCGAAGCCCAACCCGCCACGCTCAGCCTGGGCGGGGGCGAACTGTCGCCCGCCATCGAGCAGCGCCTCATTGGCCTGGAAGAGGGCACGCACACGGTGATCGAGCTGGCCGCTGGCGAGGCCTTTGGCGAACGCCAGCCCGACATGGTCCAGTGGGTGGCGCGCAAGCTGCTCAACCAGCTGGGCGACCCGCACGAGCAATACGCGGCGGGCGACGTGGTGCAGTTCCCCACGCCTGACGGCCTGGGCAGCTACGCCGGCGCCGTGCGCGAGGTACGTGAGGACGGCGCTGTGCTGTTCGACTTCAATCACCCGCTGGCGGGCCAGCCGGTGCGGTTCGAGGTCCAGATCATCGGAGTGCTGTGATGAGCGCCTTGAACAGCGCCGTGCAGGAAGTCCTTCTGGCCGAGCCGCGCGGCTTTTGCGCCGGGGTGGACCGCGCCATCGAGATCGTCGAGCGCGCGCTGGAAAAGTTCGGCCGCCCCATCTATGTGCGGCACGAAATCGTGCACAACACCCATGTGGTCAACGACCTCAAGGCCCGCGGCGCCATCTTCATCGAAGAGCTTGACGAGGTGCCCGCCGGTGCCACGCTGGTGTTCAGCGCCCACGGTGTGAGCCAGGCCATCCAGCGTGAGGCCGAACGGCGCGGTTTCCGCATCTTCGACGCCACCTGCCCGCTGGTCAGCAAGGTCCACGTCGAAGTGGCCAAGCTGCACAAGGAAGGCTACGAATTCATCATGATCGGCCACAAGGGCCACCCCGAGGTCGAAGGCACCATGGGCCAGCTCGACAGTGGCATTCACCTGGTGGAAGACGTGGCCGACGTGGCCCGGGTGCAGCCCGCCCAGACCGACAAGCTCGCCGTGGTCACGCAGACCACGCTGAGCGTGGACGACGCCGCCGAGATCACCGCCGCCGTCAAGGCGCGCTTCCCCCAGATCCGCGAGCCCAAGCAGCAGGACATCTGCTACGCCACCCAGAACCGGCAAGACGCCGTCAAGCTGATGAGCCGGCAGGTGGACGCCGTGGTGGTGGTGGGAAGCCCCACCAGCTCCAACACCAACCGCCTGCGCGAACTGGCCGAGCGCCTGGGCGTGCCCGCACACATGGTGGAAGACGCCTCGGAACTGCGCGACGAATGGTTCACTGGCCGCACCCGTGTGGGGGTGACGGCAGGTGCATCGGCCCCCGAAGACCTGGTGCAGGGCGTGGTGCAGCGGCTCAAGGCGCTGGGTGCGGTTTCGGTGCGCAGCCTCGACGGCGTGCGCGAAACCACCAAGTTTCCGCTGCCCAAGGGCCTCAAGGCCGAGTGAGAGGCTGAGGCGTTGCACGGTCACCCTCTAAAATCGGGTGCATCATGCTAGACATCACCCTCCTGCGCAAAGACCTCGACGCCGTCGTCGCGCGCCTCCAGACCCGCAAGAACCCCCAGCCCTTCCTCGACGTGGAGGCCTTCCAGTCGCTCGAAAACGAGCGCAAGGCCCTGCAGGTCAAGACGGAAGAGCTTCAGGCCCGCCGCAACAGCCTGTCCAAGCAGATCGGCATGCTCAAGGGCAAGGGCCAGCACGCCGAGGCCGAAGCCGTCATGGCCGAGGTCGGTGAGATCAAGGGCACGCTGGAGGCCTCTGCCGCGCGGCTCGACCAGATCCAGTCCGAACTGCAGACCCTGCTGCTGGCCGTGCCCAACCTGCCGCACGAAAGCGTGCCGGTGGGTGCCGACGAGCACGGCAACGTGGAACTGCGCCGCTGGGCACCGCAAGGCGGTCTGGGTGCCAACCCGCCCGAGCTGGGCTTCACGCCCAAAGACCACGTCGAGCTGGCCGAGCCCCTGGGACTGGACTTCGAGACCGCCGCCAAGCTCAGCGGTTCGCGCTTTGTGGTCATGAAGGGCAAAGTGGCGCGCCTGCACCGCGCGCTCGCCCAGTTCATGCTCGACCTGCAGACCCAGGAGCACGGCTACACCGAGTGCTACACCCCCTACATCGTCAACGCCGACACACTTCGCGGCACCGGCCAGCTGCCCAAGTTCGAGGCCGACCTGTTCGCCGCCAAGAAGGGCGGCCAGGAGGGTGACAGCGAGTCGGCGATGTACCTCATTCCCACCAGCGAGGTGACGCTGACCAACTTCGTGCGTGACGAAATCGTGGCCGAGGCCGATCTGCCCATCAAGCTCACCGCGCATACACCGTGCTTCCGGTCTGAAGCTGGTTCCGCCGGACGCGACACGCGTGGCCTGATCCGCCAGCACCAGTTCGACAAGGTCGAGATGGTGCAGATCGTCCACCCCGAAAAGAGCTACGAGGCGCTGGAGGACATGACCCGCCACGCCGAGGCCGTGCTGCAAAAGCTCGGCCTGCCTTACCGCGTGCTGGCCCTGTGCACGGGCGACATGGGTTTTGGCGCCACCCGCACGCACGATCTGGAGGTGTGGCTGCCCGCGCAGAACACCTACCGCGAGATCAGCTCGGTGAGCAACTGCGAGGCCTTCCAGGCGCGACGCCTGCAGGCCCGCTTCAAGAACGCCCAGGGTAAGAACGAGCTGGTGCATACCCTCAACGGCTCTGGCCTGGCCGTGGGCCGCGCGCTGGTGGCCGTGCTCGAAAACTACCAGAACGCCGACGGCAGCATCACGGTGCCGGCGGCCCTGCGCCCCTACCTGGGCGGGGCGGAAACGCTCTGAGTTTCACGCGTGGCGGGGTGTGCCCCCGCCGCGTGCTCTTCGGTCAGCGCAGACCGGCTCCGGCTGCTTCGGCGTCGCGCTGGATCAGTTCGATCTTGTAGCCATCAGGGTCCGTCACAAAGGCAATCACCGTCGTGCCGCCTTTCACGGGGCCAGCCTCGCGCGTCACGTTGCCGCCAGCGGCCTTGATCTTCTCGCAGGCGGCGTAGGCATCAGGCACGCCCAGGGCGATGTGCCCGTAGGCAGTGCCCATCTCGTACTGCTCCACGCCCCAGTTGTAGGTCAGCTCGATCTCGGCCTGGCCAGGGTTGCCGCCGTCAAAGCCCAGAAACGCCAGGGAGTATTTGTACTCGGGGTTCTCGGACGTGCGCAGCAGCGTCATGCCGAGCACCTTGGTGTAGAAATCGATGGAGCGCTGGAGGTTGCCAACGCGCAGCATGGTGTGAAGGATTCGCATGCGCGTTATTGTGCGCGCATCTCGAAAACCAGGCAGGTCGTGGTGGCGTGAGCGTAGAGCGTGCCGTCCGGTCCCACCAGTTGGGCATCTGCCGTGGCGAGCTGGCGCCCGCAGTGGATGACCTTGCCGATGGCGCGCACGCGTTGTACCTTGGGTGTGAGCGCGCGCACGATGTTCACGCTCAGTTCGGCCGTGGTGTAGGCGCGGCCCACGGGCATCTTGGTGTGCACCGCGCAGCCCAGGGCCGAATCCAGCAGCGTGGCAAACCAGCCGCCGTGCACCGTGCCCATGGGGTTGAAGTGCTGCGGCCCGGGCGTGCCCTGGAACACCGCCTGCCCGTCAGCAACGTCCACCAGCAGAAAGTCCAGCGTGCGTGCAATGGGCGGGTAGGGCAGTTCGCCGTGTATCACCCCCTGCATGATTTCCAGCCCATTGCGCCCCGCCAGTTGCTGCGGGGTGGCAATGCCTGGGCCGGGGCCCGCCGCCAGGCGCTGCTGTACAGCCGCTTCGCGCGAGAGCCACTCGTCCAAAGTTGAAGTGGGCGCGTTCACTTGCGCACCTCGTCCACCAGAGCGCGGAATTCGTCGATGTCCTCGAAGCTGCGGTACACGCTGGCAAAACGTATGTAGGCCACCTTGTCCAGTTTCTTCAGCTCGCGCATCACCAGCTCGCCAATGCGGTGGCTGGCCACCTCGCGCGCGCCCTGGTTCAGCAGCTTTTCCTCGATGCGCTCCACGGCGGCGTCCACCTGCTCGGTGCTCACCGGGCGCTTGCGCAGGGCCAGGGTCAGGCTGCCGCGCAGCTTCGACGGGTCGTATTCGATGCGCCGCCCGTCCTTCTTCACAACCACCGGGAAGGTTACCTCTGGGCGTTCGTAGGTCGTGAAGCGCTTGTCGCAAGCGCCACAGCGCCGCCTGCGGCGGACAAAATCGCCTTCTTCGGAGATCCGGGTCTCCACCACCTGGGTGTCGGCGTGGCCGCAAAAAGGACACTTCATAGGCAAAAAAATGCCCCGGGCAAGGCCGGGGCAGTCTCGTCAGCGGTAGACCGGGAAACGTGCGGTCAAGGCAGCCACCTTGGCGCGCACGGCTTCAATGTTGGCCGGGTCGCGCGGGTTGTCCAGCACGTCGGCAATCAGGTTGGCGGTCAGGCGGGCTTCCTCGTCCTTGAAGCCGCGCGTCGTCATCGCCGGGGTGCCCACGCGGATGCCGCTGGTCACCATCGGCTTCTCGGGGTCGTTCGGGATGGCGTTCTTGTTGATGGTCATGTGGGCGCTGCCCAGCACGGCCTCGGCTTCCTTGCCGGTGATGCCCTTGGCACGCAGGTCCACCAGCATCACGTGGCTTTCGGTGCGGCCGCTCACAATGCGCAGGCCACGCTGGGTCAGCGTCTCGGCCACGATCTGGGCGTTCTTCACCACCTGCTGCTGGTAGGCCTTGAACTCGGGCGTCAGCGCTTCCTTGAAAGCCACGGCCTTGGCTGCGATCACGTGCATCAGCGGGCCGCCCTGCAGGCCGGGGAAGATGGCGCTGTTGATGGCCTTCTCGTGTTCGGCCTTCATGAGGATGATGCCACCGCGCGGGCCGCGCAGGCTCTTGTGGGTGGTGGAGGTCACCACGTCGGCAAACGGCACGGGGTTGGGGTACACGCCCGCGGCGATCAGGCCTGCGTAGTGGGCCATGTCCACCATGAAGATGGCGCCGATTTCCTTGGCCACCTTGGCAAAGCGCTCGAAGTCGATGCGCAGGCTGTAGGCCGACGCGCCCGCCACGATCAGCTTGGGGCGGTGTTCACGCGCCTTGGCTTCCATCGCGTCGTAGTCGATCTCTTCCTTTTCGTTCAGGCCGTAGGACACGACGTTGAACCACTTGCCAGACATGTTCAGCGGCATGCCGTGGGTCAGGTGGCCGCCTTCGGCCAGGCTCATGCCCATGATGGTGTCGCCAGGCTTGAGGAAGGCCAGGAACACGGCCTCGTTGGCGGAGGCGCCGCAGTGTGGCTGTACGTTGGCGGCGTCGGCACCAAACAGCTGCTTCAGGCGGTCAATGGCCAGCTGCTCGGCCACGTCCACGTATTCGCAACCGCCGTAGTAGCGCTTGCCCGGGTAGCCTTCGGCGTATTTGTTGGTGAGCTGCGAGCCCTGCGCCGCCATCACGGCCGGCGAGGCGTAGTTTTCACTGGCGATCAGCTCGATGTGGTGTTCCTGGCGTGCGTTCTCGGCCTGAATGGCGGCAAACAGCTCGGGATCGGCTTGTTCAACGAGGATGGAGCGGTCGTACATGGCAGTCCTGGATAGAGTGGATTCCCTGTGCGGTGACAAGGGCTGCCCAGGCGAACGGCTTGGCACCCCGCAGCTGGCTGCGACGGCGGTGCGCTTCCCCGTGGTGGCCCACGTCAGCTCGGGTGGCCGGTGGGGCCGCCCGGCCTATCGCCAGTTGCGCACGGGGTGGATTTTATCAGGAGGCGCTGGGACCGGGCTGGCCCAGGGATTTCGGGGAGGCTTCAGCCTCCAGCTCGTTGTCGCCGGGCAGGTTGGGCATCAGGGGCACCGTCGTGGACGGCGTGCTGCGCCGCTGGAAAGCGTTGAAGGCGACGCGCTGGCCCTGTGCCACGCGTTGCAGGCGCTCGTGCTCGGACATCACCTTGTCCACGTAGTCCGCGCCGTCGGAGGTGACGGCACCGACATACAGCTTCAGGCCGCCTTCCACGGAACCGGCACGGCGAATCGTTTCCTGCAGAACCTGCACGCCAACGCGCAGGTTGGTCACCGGGTCGAATGCCGCAAGGTTGCCGCCGAAGTCTTCGTACTTGTCCGTGTGCACCCGGGTCATCACCTGCATCAGGCCTTGCGCGCCCACTGGGCTTGCCGCGAAGGGGTTGAAGCGCGACTCGATGGCCATGACAGCCAGGATCAGGGTCGGGTCAATGCCCGTGCGTGAGCCAATGGCGTAGGCCTCGGCCACAAGCGCGCTCAGCGGTTCGGGTGCGACGCGGTACTTGCGGCTCAGCCAGTCTGCCACCTGTGCCTGCGCCTTGGGCAGTTCACCGGGGTTTGCAGCGGTCACTCGCTCCACCGCAGACGGGTCCACGGGGATGGTCTGCCCGGCGATCTGGCGCTCCATGAGCCAGCCGAACAGCTGGCGTTCGGCTTGGTCACGCAGGTCTGGCCGGGTCACGAAAAGGGTGACACCCACGGCCAGCACGAGTCCCAGCAGGGCCATGCTGTTGCGGGTGGTGGCAACGAAGCCGCGCACCACATCGTCCATGATGGTCAGGACGGTGCGGGCGATGCCGGGTTGCCTTGAAATGGTCGGCGCTGTCATAGCACGCTCCTTTCTATGCACACACACGAAATGCCCGCGCATGACGCGGGCCGTGGGTGCCTGGATTGGGGGTCGCCATTGAAAACCTAGGCAGGTCATCAACTTAGCCGGGTTCGGCAGCGTCCTAGGGCTAACCCTAGGGTTCGAGTTGGCGCGAATGGTAGGGGCATCTACATTCATCGTCAATACTTTTAAATCGTCTTTTTATTCTATTAAACGTATATTGAGAGCGATTGCAGAGTGCAGCCAGGGACGTTCCGGCCGACGAATTTCGTTCAATGGGGTGCCGGAGATCGATTGAAAATTTGAGCTTGCGCAGGTGAGTGCTGCGGGGGTACAGTGAAGCCGTTCGCGATGAACGCGAACAAACGCCCGCCACTCGGTTGCCCCTTGTGGCCCGGCGTCCAAATGGGAGCAATCTCTTGCTCCCAGGCTGGCGTGACATCGAACTCCGCCCGCCTGAGAACGGTCTGGGTTTTGGCCCACCGTAAAGCCCTGGCGGGTTCAGCCCGCCGGGGCTTTTATGCTTTCAGTCGCGTGTGGCGGCACGGCGCACTTGGTCTATGTAAGCCTGGCCGTCCGGCGGGCGGCCGCTGCGCTGGCTCTCCCACAGCATGCGCCCCAGGCATTCCATGACTTCGTGGTGGGCGTCGTGCAGCGAATCCTTCCGTGCCGCCAGCAGTTCCACCGCCTGCCGGATGCCCGGCGGCTGGTCAATGGAGCATTGTTCGCTGATGCTCAGGTGCATTGACAGGTGAAGGAAGGGGTTGTCTCGGGCATCGCCGGGTTCGTGCATCCGGCGCAGGGCCTCGTCCACATCGGACAGGTCGGCGTGGTACTCGGGGTGGCGCTGGATCCACTCGCTGGCCAGGATTTCGATGGCCTCCATCGGTTGCTGGTTCACCGTCTTGGTGTAAACCGAGCAGAAAAAGCGCCGCACATCGGCTTGAGAGGGTGTGAACATGGTGTGTATTGTCCTTTGGCGGGGTTTCACACCCGCCAGGGCGGCAGTTCCCAGTTGCGCCACACGGCCAGCGCACGCAGCCCGGCCGTGATCGCAATGCATATCAGCAAGGCCTGGCTGGCCGAGCCGCTGAGGTTCCACCAGCCGATGTAGGCCCAGCCGCCGGCGAATGCACAGATGGCATAGGGTTTGTGGTCGTGGAAGGCCCGGGGAATCTCGTTGCAGACCATGTCGCGCAGCACGCCCCCGAAGACGCCCGTCACCACGCCCATGAACACCGCCACCAGGGCAGGGGTGCCCGCATGCAGCGCCTTGCTGACGCCCGTGGCGGCGAACAGGCCCAGGCCGAGCGTGTCGGGCCACAGCATGGCGCGTTCCGTGGGGTCGAAATGCCGGTTCCGCATGAACAGCATGGCTGCCAGGCAAAGCAGCATCAGCGTCCACAGCCAGTAAACGTGTTCCACCCAGAAAAAGGGGCGCAGGTCCAGCAGCAGGTCGCGCAGCGTGCCGCCGCCAAATGCGGCCAGGAAAGTGACGGTGAAAACCCCCACGGCATCCAGCCGCTTGCGGGCTGCCGCCAGCAGCCCCGACAGGGCAAACGCCAGCGTGGCCGCCACTTCAACGGCAACGCGCAGCGACTCTGTCCATTGACCTATCTGGTTCATATGAACGAGATTGTCGCCGCAAGGCATGCGGGGTGAGCGGTCTGGCAGCGGTTACCATCGCGCCGGTGAACTTCGCGCCCATCACCGACCCCTGGTTTTATGCCGTCTCCGTGCCTGCCGTGCTGTTGCTGGGTATCAGCAAAAGCGGTTTCGGGGCGGGTTTTGGCTCCCTGGCCGTGCCCATGATGGCGCTGGCGGTCACCGTTCCGCAGGCGGCGGCCATTCTGATGCCTCTGCTGTTGGTGATGGACCTGCTGGGCGTGGCGGCTTTCCGCAAGGATTTCGATGCCCGCCTGCTGCGTTTCATGATCCCCTGTGCGCTGGTGGGCACGGTGATCGGCACGCTGCTCTTCAGGCTGGTGGATGCCAGGGTGGTGGCTGGTGTGGTGGGCGGGCTGACCTTGCTGTTCCTTGCGCAGCGCCTGTTGTTTCCTCCTCGCCCGGATGCGCCCCCGCCGCCGCGCTGGCTGGGCGCCGTGCTGGTTGCCACGTCCGGTTTCACCAGTTTCGTGGCCCACGCTGGCGGGCCGCCGGTCAATGCCTATGTCATCCCGCTCAGGCTCAAGCCCGTGGTGTTCACAGCCACCATGGCGGTGCTCTTTTTCGTGGTCAACCTGAGCAAGTGGATTCCGTATGCGTGGCTGGGTCTGCTGGACTGGCGCAATTTCGCCACCTCCCTGGTGCTGCTGCCGTTGGCCCCGCTGGGGGTGTGGGTCGGCGTGAGCCTGGCGCGGCGTATCCAGCCAAAGCTTTTCTACCGCATGGTCTACCTGGGCATGTTCCTGACGGGGGTGAAACTCGTCTGGGACGCCCTGTTGGGCTGACGGGCACCACCGCAGCGGCCTTGCTACCATACTGCCACGCAAGGAGGGTACACAGATGACCATCATTGTTGTCGCCAACCCCAAGGGCGGGGTGGGCAAGTCCACGCTGGCCACCAATGCCGCTGGCTACCTGGCCAAGCGGGGGCACGCTGTCATGCTGGGCGACGCCGATCGTCAGCAGTCTTCCGGCACGTGGTTGTCGCTGCGCCCGGCCCAGGCCAGGCCTATTGCGGGCTGGGACGCTTCGGGCGACGAGGTGCTCAAGCCGCCGCGTGGAACCACGCACGTGGTGTTGGACACGCCAGCCGGTTTGCATGGACGCCATTTGAAGGAGGTGCTGCGCCGAGCGGACAAGCTCCTGATCCCCTTGCAGCCCAGCATTTTTGACATTTACGCCACCCGCGCGTTCCTGGACGAGCTGCAGGAACGCCGGAAGACGTCGGCGCTGGACATTGGCGTGGTGGGCATGCGGGTGGACGCACGCACCATTGCCGCAGACAAGCTGCAGGAGTTCGTCGGCGGTCTGGGCTTGCCAGTGCTGGGGCATTTGCGCGACACGCAGAACTACATCCACCTGGCGGCGCGCGGCTTGTCATTGTTTGACGTGCAGCCTGCCCGCGTGGCCAGGGACCTGGAGCAGTGGGAGCCCATTTGCGCCTGGCTGGAGCGTTGACGCTGCGTGTTTGCCGCCCGGCTTGTCGCGGGCTGGACAGCCGGGGCGGCCGCCCGTGCCTAAAGTGCGGGCCATGAAGACCTTCGACACCTTGCATGACCTGGCAGCTTGCGCGGGCCAGACCGTGGCCGTCAGTGACTGGCATACCGTCACCCAGGAGCAGATCGACCTGTTTGCCCAGGCCACCGGCGACCACCAATGGATACATGTGGACCCCGAGCGTGCCAGGTCCGGGCCCTTTGGCGCCACCATCGCCCACGGGTTCCTGACGCTTTCTCTCGTGCCCAGGCTGCTCGAGTCGTCACTGGTGGTGACCGAGGCCCGCATGGGCGTCAACTACGGCTTGAACCGCGTCCGCTTCACTGCGCCGGTTCCGGTGGGCAGCCGCCTGCGCGGGCATTTCATGCTGCAGGCCGCCCAAGCGCTGCCCGGCAATGGCTGGCAGTTCACCTGGACGGTCACCGTGGAGTGCGAGGGTGCAGGCAAGCCTGCGTGCGTGGCGGAGTTTCTTGCCCGCCTCTACCCCTGAAGGCCTTGTGAATCAGGCGAAGCCCTGCTGACGCCACGCTTCGTAGACCACGACCGCTACCGCGTTGGAGAGGTTGAGGCTGCGCTGGCCAGGGCGCATGGGCAGGCGGAGCTGCTGCTCTGGAGCGAAGGTCTCGCGCAGAGCCTGGGGCAGGCCGCTTGTCTCCGAGCCGAACACCAGCCAGTCCCCCGGTTGGAAGGTCACGTCGTGAACGGTGCGCTGGCCACGTGTCGTCATCGCGAAACAGCGCCGGGGGGCAGGTTTCTCCTGCACCAGGAAACTGCCCCAATCTGCGTGACGGCGCACCTCGGCGTATTCGTGGTAATCCAGACCGGCACGGCGCATGTGCTTGTCGTCCATGGAAAAGCCGAGCGGCTCCACCAGGTGCAGCGTGCAGCCGGTGTTGGCGCACAGCCGGATGACGTTGCCGGTGTTCGGCGGAATTTCGGGGTGGACGAGGACGATGTGAAACATGGGTCGGCGATTATTCCACGGCACCTGGCGCCGGGGTGCGTGCGAACACCAGGCCGCTGACCGTTGCGGCTCCTGCTTCACGCAGCACGAGCGCGGCCGCCTGCAGGGTGGCCCCCGTGGTCATCACATCATCCACCAGCAGCACGTGCCGTCCAGCCACGGCACTGCGGCGACCGGGAGAGCACTGCAATGCCTGGCGGGCGTTGGCGAGCCGCTGTTCCCGTGGCAGGGTGTGCTGGAGCCGGGCGTCTGCTTCGCGCTCCAGCAGGTCGGGCCACGCCACGGCCTTTGAACTCGAGGCGGCGCGCAGCCCCTTTACCAGTTCCCAGGCCTGGTTGTAGCCCCGTTCGCGCAGCCGAGCAGGTGTCAGCGGCACGGGCGCGATGAGGTCGGCCTCGTCCAGCAGCGTCCGGGCCTCGGGTGTTTCCAGCATCCAGCCAGCCAGTTCACGGGCCCAGGCCGGTTGCCCCTGGAACTTGAACCGGGCGACGATGTCCACCCAGGGGTAGGAGTAGGTCACGCGCGCATGACAGTTCTCCAGTGGGGTCAACGGCGCCTCCTGGCAACGCACGCAGCGCAGCAGCCCGGGGGCAAGGGGCAGCGCGCAGCCTGGGCAGCGCGACTGCGCGCTGCCAAGCCGCTGCATGCACATATCGCAGACGCGGCTGGAAGGCCAGCGGCTGCACACCGCGCAGACGGAGGGCCAATGCAGGCGGCTGGGCAGGATGCGCATCGGATGAATATACTGCCCGGTTCCCTTTTCTCCTTGCCTGCGCCCCATGGATCACCCCCTTGCCCACAACGCCGCCATCGTGCCAGGCCTCGATCCGGTGGCCTCGGGGCGCTGGCGCGCCATGTCGCGCCAGGGCAGCCCGTGGCTGCACGAGGAAGTCGGTGGCCGGATGGTCGATCGCCTGGGCTGGTTCAAGCAGGTGCCGCAGGACTGGCTGGACTGGTCGCCGCTGCTTGGCGGCCTGGCCACGCACAGGCGTCTGCGGGACGTTTATCCGGATGCGGGCGTCTGGATCGCGGGCGATCAGGCGGCGCAGGCGGCGAAGTTGCTCGGGCGCAGAGGCGGTGCGCGCGCTGCCATGCGGCAGCCGTTCAAGTGGTGGGCGTCGGCGCCCAGGGTGTTGGCCGATGGGGAGGCTGCAGAGCTTGCCGAGATGGTCTGGGCCAACATGGCGCTTCACCTGACCCACGACCCGCGCAGTCTGCTGCAGCGCTGGCGCCAGCTCTTGCGCGTGGGGGGCTTCCTGATGTTCTCCAGCCTGGGGCCGGACACGCTGCGCGAGGTGCGCGCGGTGTACGCCCAGAAAGGCTGGCACCCGCCGGCCCATGCGCTGACCGACATGCACGACTGGGGCGACATGCTGGTCGAAACCGGCTTTGCCGAGCCGGTGATGGACATGGAACGCCTGACGCTGACCTATCCCAACGCAGAGCGGTTGTTGCAGGACTTGCGCGACTGGGGCCGCAATCTCCACACCGAGCGGCCGCGCGGCCTGCTTGGAAGAGGCCATCGCCAGGCTCTGGTGGATGCCCTGGAGAGTGGCTTGCCACGCACTGGGGAAGGGCTTTTGTCGGTCACTGTCGAGGTGGTGTACGGACACGCCTTCAAGGCAGCGCCCAAGGTCAAGGTAGCGCCATCAAGCACCGTCTCCGTGGACGACATGCGCGCCATGCTGCGCGGAGGCGGCGCGAGGTAAGCACCTGCCATCCGCGCCCGCCAGGATTCCTGTGAAAGCGCGGCTACAATTGACATAGATCAAGGTTTTTGGGGTCTGGTCCCCTCCTGTCCGGCCGTTCTGACGGCGACCGGCTCCCTGATGGTGCGTTGTCCGTGACGTCTTTGCACACGACTTTCCGGTTCGCAACGGTGTCCCCCGCTGGGGTGGAATGGTTGTTCAAGCGCAACTGTTCGCTCACTCCCGTGCAAATGGGGATCACCTACGCGTGCCTGTGTGGTGTCTCGCTGTCCGTAGCAGGTTTCTTCTGGTGGAGCGGCGCGCCTCTGGTGCTGCCCTTCGCGGCAATCGAGCTGCTGGCGGTGGGTGTGGCGTTTTTGCTGTATGCCAGGCATGCGGCAGACCGTGAACGCATCTTTCTGGGGGCGGGCCGTCTGGTGGTGGAGTGGGAGTGTGCCGGCAAGATCAGGCGCGAGGAATTCGCGAGGGACTTTGTGCAGGTGGCGCCAACTGCTCTGGCAGATGCGCTGATCGAGGTGCGAGGGGGCGGGCGTCATGCCAGCGTGGGGCGCTACACCCGCGCCGAATTGCGGTCTGCCCTGGCACAGGAGATCCGTCTCGCGTTGCGGGTAGCCTGACCTTACCCCGGTTGTCTCTAGGGATAGTCCGGGTTACTGGATGGTCTGAAAGTTTGGTGTAATTGGCGTTGATATAAATCAATGCTTATATTTGAGGCAAAAAAGTGAGCACGATGAAAAAAACAGGTCACTCTGTACATCAGCGATGGGCGTCTGCCAAGACGGCCATCGGTGCGCTGGTCGCCAGCAGCGCCGCATGGCTGTCCCCGGCTGCCCACGCCGTCAACGATCTGCCGGGCGGCCCCAAGGTCAACGGGCTCAACTTCCAGCCGGCGGCCACCCGCATCGCTGAAGAGCTGCACGGCCTGCACTGGTTCATGCTGGCGCTGTGCGCCGTCATCTTCGTGCTGGTGTTCGGTGTGATGTTCTATTCCATCGTCAAGCACCGCAAGGCTGCTGGCCACAAGGCGCAGGAACTGCCCGAACCCCTGTGGGTGGAACTTGGCTGGACCATCGTGCCGCTGCTGATCGTCATCGGCATGGCGCTGCCCGCCACCAAGGTGGTGGTGGCCCAGAAGGACACCACCAACAGCGACCTCACCATCAAGGCCACCGGCATGCAGTGGAAGTGGGGTTACGACTACCTCAAGGGCGAAGGCGAAGGCATCGGCATCGTCTCCACGCTCGACAACGCCCAGCGTGTCATGTCCAACAGCGGCAAGCCCGAGCCTGGCGTGGACGACTACCTGCTGAAGGTGGACAACCCCCTGGTGGTGCCCGTGGGCAAGAAGGTGCGCATCATCACCACTGCCACCGACGTCATCCACGCCTGGATGGTGCCGGCTTTCGGCGTGAAGCAGGATGCCATCCCCGGTTTCGTGCGTGACGCCTGGTTCCGTGCTGAGAAGACCGGCGACTTCTACGGCCAGTGCGCCGAGCTGTGCGGCAAGGAGCACGCCTACATGCCCATCCACGTGAAGGTGGTGACCGCCGAGCAGTACACCGCCTGGGTGGAAGAGCAGAAGAAACTGATGGCCGCCAAGGCCGACGATCCGAGCAAGGTCTGGACGCTGTCCGACATGATCAAGCGTGGCGAGTCCGTGTACGCAGCCAACTGTGCTGCCTGCCACCAGGCCAACGGCAAGGGCGCTGGCCCGATCAAGGCGCTCGATGGCTCCACCATCGTGACCAACGCAGACCACAAAGTCATGCTCGACGTGCTCCTCAACGGCGCAGCTGGCGGTGCCATGCCTGCCTGGAAGCAGCTGTCGGACACCGAAATCGCTGCTGTCATGACGTACACGAAGAACAGCTGGTCCAACAAGACCGATCAGATCGTTCAACCGGCGCAAGTGCTGGCCGAGCGCAAGTGACCACGGACAGATCTTGAAATAAAGAGGATATCGACATGAGTGCAGTTCTTGATCACCACGACGCGCACGATCACCACCACGCTCCGACGGGGTGGCGCCGCTGGGTGTTCGCCACCAACCACAAGGACATCGGTACGCTGTACCTGCTGTTCAGCTTTGCCATGCTGATCTTCGGCGGCGTGCTGGCCCTGGGCATCCGTGCTGAACTCTTCCAGCCCGGCCTGCAACTGGTCAACCCCGAGCTGTTCAACCAGTTCACCACCATGCACGGCCTCATCATGGTGTTCGGCGCCATCATGCCGGCCTTCGTGGGTTACGCGAACTGGATGATCCCGCTGCAGATCGGCGCGTCCGACATGGCATTCGCGCGGATGAATAACTTCAGCTTCTGGCTGATGATTCCCGCTGCCATCATCCTGGCGCTGGGCTTCTTCATGCCGGGTGGCGCACCCGCCGCCGGCTGGACGCTGTACGCGCCGCTGACGCTGCAGATGGGCCCCTCCATGGATGCCGCGATCTTCGCGATGCACATCCTGGGTGCTTCCTCCATCATGGGCTCGATCAACATCATCGTGACCATCCTGAACATGCGCGCTCCCGGCATGACGCTGATGAAGATGCCCATGTTCTGCTGGACCTGGCTGATCACCGCCTACCTGCTGATCGCCGTGATCCCCGTGCTGGCTGGCGCCATCACGATGACGCTGACAGACCGCCACTTCGGCACCAGCTTCTTCAACCCCGCTGGCGGCGGTGACCCGGTGATGTACCAACACATCTTCTGGTTCTTCGGCCACCCCGAGGTGTACATCCTGATCCTGCCGGCTTTCGGTATCGTCAGCCAGATCATCCCGGCGTTTGCCCGCAAGAAGCTGTTCGGCTATACCTCCATGGTCTACGCCACCGCTTCCATCGCCATCCTGTCCTTCATCGTGTGGGCCCACCACATGTACACCACCGGCATGCCGGTGACGGGTCAGCTGTTCTTCATGTACGCGACCATGCTGATCGCCGTGCCGACGGGTGTGAAGGTGTTCAACTGGATCGCCACGATGTGGAAGGGCTCGATGACCTTCGAGACCCCGATGCTGTGGGCCGTGGGCTTCATCTTCGTGTTCACCATGGGTGGCTTCACGGGCCTGATCCTGTCGATGGCGCCTATCGACCAGAACCTGCATGACACCTACTACGTGGTGGCCCACTTCCACTACACCATGGTGGCTGGCTCGCTGTTCGCCCTGTTTGGCGGTTTCTATTACTGGGCGCCCAAGTGGAGCGGCGTCATGTACAACGAAACGCTGGGCAAGGCGCACTTCTGGCTCTCGCTGATCTTCTTCAACGTGACCTTCTTCCCGCAGCACTTCCTGGGTCTGGCCGGCATGCCCCGCCGCTACGCCGACTATCCCATGCAGTTCGCTGACTTCAACATGCTGTCGTCCATCGGCGCATTCGGTTTCGGCTTGATGCAGGTCTTCTTCTTCCTGTTCATCGTGGTGCCGGTGATGCGTGGCCGTGGTGAAAAGGCTCCCCAGAAACCCTGGGAAGCTGCCGAAGGTCTGGAGTGGGAAGTGCCGTCCCCGGCCCCCCACCACACCTTTGAGAACCCGCCCAAGCTGGACGCCACGGCGACCAAGGTGATCGGTTGATGAGCGTGGCCATGACTCCCGAGCAACGCAAGAAGAATGTCCGCCTGGCGCTGATCCTGGCGTCGGTGGCCCTCGTCTTCATGGGCGGGTTCATGGTCAGGATGATTTACTTCGGGCGTTGACCGCAAGCGATATGGGCCTGCGCAAAGAAAACCTACGCATGACGGGCAAGCTGGTGGTGATTGCCGCCGGCATGTTCGCCTTCGGGTACGCCCTCGTGCCGATCTACCGAGCCATCTGTGAGGTGACCGGGCTGAACATCCTGGCCCTGGCAGAGCGTGAGGTTCCCGGTGTGAAGGGCAAGATGCCTGCGAACACCCAGGTGGATACGTCCAGGCTGGTAACGGTGGAGTTCGACACGAACGTGCGCGGCCCCTGGGACTTCAAGCCCGTGGTCCGTTCCCTGCAGGTGCATCCCGGTGAGTTGACCACCGTGATGTACCAGTTCCAGAACATCCAGAACCGCACGATGTCCGCTCAGGCGATCCCGAGCTACGCGCCGCGGCAGGCGGCGAGTCATTTCAACAAGCTGGAGTGTTTCTGTTTCTCGCAGTACACGCTGGCGCCGGGCGAGAAGAAGGAGTGGCCGGTGGCTTTTGTCATCGACCCGCGCTTGCCCAAGGACGTGACGACGATCACGCTGTCATACACCTTCTTTGAGGTTGGCATGCAGACCCCGATGCCCCCGCAGGCCAAGGCTGGCGAGGGTGCCGTGAAGGAGGCCGCCGGTGGGGCGGGCGTATGACACGACAGGGTCCGCAGGGGCGGTCCTCCGTGTGGAGGACAGTGAAGGCCGTGCTCTGGAGTTTCCTGGGTATACGCCGGCGCAAGGACTTCCACGAGGATGTCTCGCAGCTCAAGCCCTTGCACCTCATGGTGGCAGGCGTGATCCTGACCTTCGTGTTCGTCATCGGTCTGATGGTATTGGTGAATGTGGTGGCAGGGTGAGCGCTCGGCGCGGCATCCCTGTCCGGTCAAGGTTTTGAATTCATAAGCGAAAGCAAATAGGAGTGAGCATGTCAGCAACAACGCACGGCACGACGCCTTACTACTTTGTGCCGGGACTGTCCCGGCACCCGGTCCTCGCGTCGATGGGCCTGTTCTTCGTGATCCTGGGCGCAGGTCAGTGGGTCAATGGCGCCAGCTGGGGCCCGTACTCGGTGGCCTTCGGTCTGGCATGGTGGCTGATCGTCCTGTACCAGTGGTTCCGTGACGCGGTGACCGAGAGCGAAGGTGGCCTGTATGGCCGCAAGATCGACATCTCCTACCGCTGGAGCATGAGCTGGTTCATCTTCTCCGAGGTGATGTTCTTCGGCGCCTTCTTTGCCGCGCTGTGGTGGGCCCGTGCCCACTCGGTGCCTGCCCTGGGCAACATCGAGAACGCGTTGATCTGGCCCGACTTCCAGGCCGTGTGGCCGAGCATGCAGGCGGGCGCCACCGCGTCGCCCGCAGGCATCGTCGAGCCCTTCCAGACGATGGGCCCGTTCTGGCTGCCCACCATCAACACGGCGCTGCTGCTGTCTTCTGGCGTGACGCTGACGATCGCTCACCATGCCCTGCAGGACGGCAACCGCAGCAAGACCATCGCGTTCATGTGGCTCACCGTGATCCTGGGCGTCGTGTTCCTGTTCGTGCAGGGCTACGAATACGCTCACGCCTATGCCGACCTGAACCTGAAGCTCAGCTCCGGCGTCTTCGGCTCCACCTTCTTCATGCTGACCGGCTTCCACGGTTTCCACGTGTTCGTGGGCATGCTGATGCTGCTCGTGATCACCCTGCGTCTGCAGAAAGGCCATTTCACCAAGGAGCGTCACTTCGGCTTCGAAGGCGCGGCTTGGTACTGGCACTTCGTGGACGTGGTGTGGCTGGGTCTCTACATCCTGGTGTACTGGCTCTGATATTGCCGCACGCTGACACGGCAACAAAAAAGCGCCCCAGGGCGCTTTTTTGCTGTTTGAAAAGGCTTGTGGTTACCGCAAGGGCAGGCCGGTGGGCTGTATCCAGCCCGCAAGGTAGCTGAGCAGCACCACGATGAAGAGCAGCACGGAAAAACCCACCCGCAGCGCGAGGGCCCGGGCCATGCGCCTGGCTTTCTTCTCGTCGCTTTCGGCGTTGTTCTGCGGGCTGCGCATCATGAACACCAGCGCTGCCGCAAGGCTGCCTATGATGGCCACGAAGGCCCCGATGACCAGATATTTCATGTACCGGATTATCCGATGACTGCTGTACCTGCCCGACCCCGGCGCGCAACTTTCTGGCTCGTCACCCTGGCGGCGGTGCTGGCCATGGCTTTGACGGCTTCTTTGGGCTTTTGGCAGCTGGGCCGGGCGGCACAGAAGGAAGCGCTGCAGGCGCAGCGGGATGCGCGCGAGGGGTTGCCTGCGCTGGGGTGGAGCGAGCTGCGGGACGCGGCATCTGCGCCCGGTGCCGCCGCCGCACTGGCAGATCTGCATGACCGGAGCGTGCTGCTGCAGGGGCGCTGGGTGCCCGAGGCCACGGTGTTCCTGGACAACCGGACGATGAACGGGCGAGCTGGTTTTTACGTGGTGACGCCGCTGCGCCCTGTGGGCGAGGGGGCAGCCATCCTGGTGCAGCGCGGCTGGGTTGCCCGCCGTTTTGATGACCGCTTGGCCTTGCCTGCCATCGATACCCCTGATGGAGTCGTCGAACTGACAGGCCGATTGGCCCCGCCGCCCAGCAAGTATTACCAGTTCGAAGGGGCGCCGGAGGGGGCAATCCGGCAGAATATCGAACTCGACGCCTTTTCGGCAGAATGGCGCGTGCCGCTGCTGCCTGCTTCCATTCAGCAGACTGCGCCCCAAGGCGCCGCCGATGGCATGCTCCGCGATTGGCCAAGGGTCGGTCTCGACGTCCACAAGCACTACGGCTATGCCTTCCAATGGTTTGGCCTGTGCGCACTGATTGCTTTTCTGTATGTCTGGTTCCAATTCATCGCCCCGCGCCGGCGCAGCGCAGCCTGAGCCTGTGCCATCGTCCGCCTCCGCGCCCCGTGACGAGCCGCTGACGTTGACCGTCTACGACATGCCCGACCTCGGTTCGGAAAGCGCCCGCAGGGTGGCGGACACA
This sequence comes from Hydrogenophaga aquatica, assembly GCF_054780915.1. Classification (NCBI taxonomy): domain Bacteria; kingdom Pseudomonadati; phylum Pseudomonadota; class Betaproteobacteria; order Burkholderiales; family Comamonadaceae; genus Hydrogenophaga; species Hydrogenophaga aquatica. The sequence continues at coordinate 113,725 of NZ_BAAGVK010000015.1, forward strand.
CGCGCCGGCCGCTGGAAGATGCTCATGGTGCTGCTGGTCTGCGCCGCTCCGGTGATCGCGTCCTACTTCACCTACTACGTGGTGCGTCCGGAGGGGCGCCGTAACTATGGCGAGCTGATTGAACCGCCCGTGGCCATGCCTGCCCTGCAGGCGGTGGACCTGAAGGGGCAGACGGTGCCGCTGGACTCGCTCAAGGACCAATGGCTGTTCGTGAGCGTGGCCGACAGCGCCTGTGACGCGCAGTGCGAGCGCCACCTCTACCTGCAGCGGCAGCTGCGCGAAGGCCTGGGCAAGGACAAGGACCGCCTGGACTGGGTCTGGCTGCGCACCGGCAGCGTTGAATTGAGCGAACCCTTGCGCAAGGCAACGGCCCAGGCGGCCGTGCTTCACATGGACGAGGCAGCCATTGCCTCCTGGCTCCAGCCCGCAGCCGGGCAGCAGCTGAAGGATCACCTTTACGTGGTCGACCCTTTGGGGCAGTGGATGATGCGTTTCCCGGCAGACGCCGACCCCACGCGCATGCGGCGTGACTTGGAGCGCCTGCTGCGGGCGTCCACCTTCTGGGACCAGGCGGGGCGCTGAACATGGATCAGCAGGTGCTGTACGACTACGCGCCCGTGGCGCGCATGATGCTGCTGGGCGTGGTGATCGCCCTGGGGCCGCTTGCATGGATCTGGTTGCGCAAACGCGATGCCAGCCCTGCGCAGCGCCTGGCCTGGCTCACAGGCCTGACGCTGTTCCTGACCTTCGATCTGGTGCTGTTTGGCGCCTTCACGCGGTTGACGGATTCGGGCCTGGGCTGCCCCGACTGGCCGGGTTGCTACGGCAGTGCCAGCCCTTTTGGCGCCAAGGTCTCCATCGCCGCGGCGCAGGAGGCGATGCCCACCGGGCCGGTCACCTTTTCCAAGGCCTGGATCGAGATGATCCACCGCTACCTGGCAACGGCGGTGGGGGTGCTTATCCTGGTCATGGCCAGCGTGGGCTGGATCGAACGCAAGCGCCTGAACGTGTCGGTCGCCTGGCCGCTCGTCACGCTGGCGTGGGTCTGTCTGCAGGGGGCTTTCGGGGCTTGGACGGTGACCATGAAGCTGTTCCCGGCGATCGTGACCATGCACCTGCTGGGCGGGTTGGTGTTGCTGGCCTTGCTCCGGGTTCAGGCAGTGCGTTACGGGCAGGCCTTCGGTTCGGTCGCAGGCTGGGCGCGGCAAGGCCTGGGCTGGAGTGTGTTCACCCGACGCGCCCTTTGGGCCCTGTTTGCAGTGGTGTGGCTGCAGATCGCCCTGGGGGGCTGGGTGAGCACCAACTACGCCGTGCTGGCCTGCCGCGACTTCCCCACCTGCCAGGGCAGCTGGTGGCCGCCCATGGACTTTTCCGGCGGCTTTGAACTGTGGCGCCACCTGGGGGTGCAAGGCTCGGGCGAAGCGTTGCCTTTTGCCGCGCTCACCGCCATCCACTACGTGCACCGGCTGATGGCCTATCTGGTGCTTGCCCTTCTGCTGGCGATGGCCTGGCACCTGCGCTGCCAAGGTCACGCAGGTCATGCGCGCTGGCTGCTGGCCCTGGGCGGCTGGCAGCTGCTGACGGGGCTTTCCAACGTGGTGCTGGAATGGCCGCTGGTGGCGGCCGTGGCCCACACGGGGGGCGCGGCCGCCCTGGTGGTGATCCTGACTGGCTGGCTCACCGTCCTGTCGCCCGTAAAAGCCCCACAGGGGCGCGCTTCAACCCTGCCCGACGAGCAACCCGCATGAGCAGCCCTGACCTGTCCCTGTCCACCCCGCTGCCCCCCACGTGGCGGCAGTTCTACGCGCTCATGAAGCCGCGTGTGATCCAGCTCATCGTGTTCTGTGCCCTCATCGGCATGGTCTTGGCCGTGCCTGGCTTGCCTTCGTGGGAGCAGGTGGTGCTGGCCGCGGTTGCGTGTTTCGGCATCTGGCTGGTGGCAGGCGCTGCCGCCGCCTTCAATTGCGTGGTCGAGCAGCACATCGACGCCAAGATGAAACGCACCGCCTGGCGCCCGACCGCCAAGGGCGAGTTGACCAACGCGCAGACACTGACCTTTTCCGCCATTCTTTGCGCCATCGGTTCGGTCATCCTCTACGTGTGGGTCAACCCGTTGACGATGTGGCTGACCTTCGCCACCTTCGTCGGGTATGCGGTCATCTACACGGTGGTGCTCAAGCCGCTCACGCCGCAGAACATCGTCATTGGCGGGGCTTCCGGCGCCATGCCGCCCGTGCTGGGGTGGGCCGCCATGGCCGACGCTGTCACGCCTGAATCGCTCATCCTCTTCCTCATCATCTTCCTGTGGACGCCGCCGCACTTCTGGGCGCTGGCCTTGTACCGGGTGGAGGACTACCGCAAATCAGGTCTGCCGATGCTCCCGGTGACCCACGGTTCCGAGTTCACGCGCTTGCAGATCGTGCTGTACACGCTGATCCTGTTCGCGGCTTGCCTGCTGCCGTTCGTGATGCGCATGAATGGCTGGTTCTACCTGGTGGCGGCCGTGCTGCTCAACCTGGGCTTCTGTGCCTATGCGTTCGCGCTGTGGCGCAACTATTCCGACCAGCTCGCGCGCAAGACTTTCCGCTTTTCCCTGATCCACCTGTCGCTGCTGTTCGCGGCCATGCTGGTGGATCACTACCTGGTATGAGACTGATGAAAACCTCCAGCGAACCCACGGGGCGCCGCCGTGCCTTGCGCGGCCTGCTGGGCGGCGTGGCACTGGCCGCGCTGCTTGCCAGCGGCTGCAGCGAGAAGCCTGCCTTTCAGGGCATCGACATCACCGGGGCGGACTACGCCACGGGCTTCAGCCTGACCGACCACAACGGCCAGAAGCGCACGCTGGAGGACTTTCGCGGCAAGGTGGTTGTGATCTTCTTCGGGTACACGCAATGCCCGGACGTCTGCCCGACCTCGATGACCGAGCTGGCCCAGGCCAAGGCGCTGCTGGGCCCCTTGGGGGACAAGCTGCAAGGCTTGTTCGTGAGCGTGGACCCCGAGCGCGACACCCCCGAGATCATGCGCGAGTACATGGCGAGCTTCGACCCGTCTTTCCTGGCGCTGTACGCCGAGGCTGACCAGTTGCCCGAAGTGGCCAAGTCGTTCAAGGTCTACTACAAGAAAGTGGACGGCAAGACCCCAACGTCTTACACCATGGACCACTCGGCGGGCAGCTATGTGTTCGACCCGCAAGGGCGCGTGCGGCTGTACCACCGCTACGCCAGCGGGGCCGAGGGCCTGGCCGCAGACGTGAAGCGCCTGCTGGAGGAGTAGGGCAGCGGCCAGGCCGCTGCCGTCCTGGTCAGCTCACGGTCGCGCCGCTGATCTTGACCGCGCGCTGGTACTTGGCGCGCTCGCGCTCCATGAAGGCGCCAAAGGCCTGCGGCGTCGTGGGGGCAGGTTCGGCCATCAGGTTGGCGAAGCGGGCCTTCACCTCGGGCGCGCGCAGGGCCTGGGCGAACACCTGGTTCAGCCGTGCGACCACGTCGGCAGGTGTGGCGGCGGGCACCACCAGCCCCCACCAGGTGTCGATCTCGAAGCCCGGATAGGTCTCGGCGACGGTGGGAATGTCGGGCATCGCCGGGCTGCGCTGCGCTGTCGTCACCGCCAGAGCCTTCAGCTTGCCCGCGCGGATGTTCGGGGCGGCCGTGGCCAGGTTGTCGAAGTTGAAATCCACCTGGCCCGACAGCAGCGCCACCTGGGCGGGGTTGCCGCCGTTGTAGGGGATGTGCAGCGCAAAAATGCCGGCCTGGTTCTTGAAAAGCTCGCCCGCCAGATGCCCGGCGCTGCCGTTGCCGCCTGAACCGTAGTTGAGTTTGGCGGGGTTGGCCTTGGCGTATTTCACCAGGTCCGCCAGCGTCTGGATGCCCAGCCGCTGTGCGGTCTCGGCGTTGACCACCAGCACGTTGGGCACGCGCAGCATCTGGGTGACGGGCTGGAAGTCCTTGGCCGGGTCATAAGGCAGCTTGGCGAACAGCCAGGGATTGATGCCGTGCGACGCGGTGGTGGCAATGCCCAGCGTCAGACCGTCGGGGGCCGCCTTGGCGGCCGCTTCCATGCCAATGTTGCCGCCGGCACCCGGGCGGTTCTCGATGATCACGGGCCCGCCGAGCTGGTCACGCACCTGTTCGGCCAGAATGCGAGCGGTCACGTCGATGGGGCCGCCCGCCGCGAACGGCACGATGATGCGCGTGACCTTGCCCGCCTGGGCGTGTACCCACGGCGTTGCGGCTGTGGCCGCTAGGGCCAGGCTGGTCTGGATCAGTTGTCGGCGTTGCATCGTGTCGTCTCCTGGTTGTCGTGATTGGCTGGGCGGTCAGGCAGCGGGGTGCTTGTCTTTCTCCGAGGTGAAGGAGTCGGCGTAGAACTCCTCGTCAGGCAGGCCAGCCGCCACGTAGTCGCGGTGTGCGGATTCAACCACAATGGGCGCGCCGCAAGCGTACACCTGGTGGCCCGACAGGTCGGGGAAGTCCTGCAGCACGGCCTGGTGGACGAAACCTGTGCGGCCGGTCCAGTTGTCCTCGGGCAGGGCATCGGACACCACGGGCACGTAACGCAGGTTGGGCATGGTGGCGCATTGCGCCTCGACCCAGGCGTTCTGGTACAGGTCGGCCGGGCGGCGGCCGCCCCAGTACAGCGTGGTGGGGCGCGTGATGCCCTTGTGCTGCATGTGTTCGATCAAGGCCTTGATGGGCGCAAAGCCCGTGCCGGAGGCCAGCAGGACGATGGGCTTGTCGCTGTCTTCGCGCAGGAAGAAGCTGCCGTAGGGGCCTTCGATGCGCAGGATTTCCTTTTCCTTCATGGCGCCGAAGACGTGGTCGGTGAACTTGCCCCCCGGCATGTGGCGGATGTGCAGCTCCATGCCCGGCTGGGTTTGCTGCAGGTGCGGGGCGGTGGCCATGGAGTAGCTGCGGCGCGCGCCGTCGCGCAGGATGAATTCGACGTACTGGCCCGCGTGGTACTGGAAGGTGTCGCTGGCGGGCAGCTGGAGCTTGAGGATCACCACGTCGTGGGACGCGCGCTCCAGGCTGTTGACGCGTACCGGCATCTTCTTGATGGGGAAGGCGCCTGCTTCGGTCACTTGCTTGGATTCCAGCACCACGTCGCTGGTGGCGGTGGCGCAGCAGGTCAGCACGAACCCAGCGGCTTCCTCTTCGGGGCTGAGCGCCTTGGTCTGGTGGGTGCCGTGCACCACGGTGCCTTCGAGCTTCTTGCACTTGCACGAGCCACAGGCGCCGTCCTTGCAACCGTAGGGCAGGCCAATGCCCTGGCGGATGCCTGCGGCCAGGATGGCTTCGTCGGGGTTGGAGGTGAAGGTGCGCCCGCTGGGCTGGACGGTAATGGTGAATGTCATACTGCTGAGTGTTGCGGTGCGGGGCCGTTCTGGCTCCGTAAACGTTGGATTTTCTCAAATTTGGTGAGGCGCATGGTCTGGATGGGTGCTTTGCCCGCGCGGTTCCGCCGCGAGCGGGTCTTGATCGTGGGATGTGGTGACGTGGGTTTGCGCAGCCACCAGGTGCTGGGCGCGGGCAAACGCGCACGTGTGCTGGCGTTGACTTCTTCGCCCGAGCGTGTGCAAGGGTTGCGGCAGGCGGGCATCACGCCGTTGCAAGGCAACCTCGACGACCCAGCCAGCCTGCGCCGCCTGGCCGGTGTGGCCACGCGGGTGCTGCACCTGGCGCCACCCCCTACCGAAAACCTGGCGGACTGGCGCCAGGACCCCCGCACGCGCGCCCTGACGCGCGCGCTGTCCACGCGTGGCCGGCCCGCGGCGCTGGTGTACGGCTCCACCTCGGGCGTGTATGGCGACTGCGGTGGCGAGTGGGTGAGCGAGACACGAGACACTGGCGCGACCACGCCGCGAGGGTTGCGCCGGGTGGATGCGGAGCAGACCCTGCGCTGGTATGGCCGCGCCTTTGGCGTGCCCGTGACCCTGCTGCGCATTCCTGGTATCTACGCGCCAGACCGCGAGGGCGGCACACCGCGCGAGCGCCTGTTGCGCGGCACCCCGGTGCTGCGGCCCGAGGACGACGTGTTCACCAACCACATCCACGCGGACGACCTGGCGCGGGCCTGCGTGGCCGCCCTATGGCGGCCCAGGGGGCAGCGTGTCTTCAACGTGAGCGACGACACAGAAATGCTGATGGGGGACTACTTTGACCTGGCGGCCGACTTGTACGGCCTGCCTCGCCCTGAGCGCATTGCGCGAGAAGGGGCGGAACAGCGCCTGTCGCTGATGGTGTTGAGCTTCATGAACGAATCGCGCCGCCTGCGCAACGAGCGCATGAAGAAGGAGCTGCGCCTGCGGCTGCGTTACCCGACGGTGCGCGAAGGGCTGGCCACGGCACCGTTGCAGACATGAAAAAAGGGCAGCATCTTTTGGATGCTGCCCTTGCGATCTGGTGCCGGGGGCCGGAGCTTCGGCACATCAAGCAACTGCCTAAGTGTTTGATTTTCAAGCACTTCTTTGCGGTTGTCATTGACGAACTACCACGAATCATACCACGCGGCTTTCTGGGGTAGGTGTGCCAAGTGGCGATGTGGCGTTTGCGTGTGGCGCTCCGAAATATTCAACATAAATTTTGGAGCCATCCCCACCGTAAGCGCTAACAGCGTATCCCCCCGGTAGCCGGGTCACGGTCACCCAAAAGTACCAATTACCCACGCTGGCACATCGAACACCAAAGACCAAGCCCCTGTGACGACCGCAACCACGGTAGTTGGTGGGAACACTGTCATGAAGAACATTCCCCAACTGCCCAACTGGTAAGCAAGCCAGTACCAGTAAAACAGTCCACCCCAAAAAAACAGCATAAACAATACGCCGGGGATAGTGGCAAGCCAACCCATTCGATATGACACGGAAACAATCTCCTTCCCAGAGCAAAAAACGGGTGAGATTTTAAGAAGCTTAGGTCACAAGGTACACCTCATAAGCCATCCTTCGGGGCCACCCTTCATGCTGGATCAAAGCTGTTGACATTCAATGAGCCACCCTGCACAATTTGAGCCATAGGTTTTGATCCTATGTGTACTTGCAGGAGAGAGTGACCCATGTCAGCAGTGATTGCCTATCTCCGTGTCAGCACCGATGATCAGACCACGGAGAACCAGAAGAGGGACATAGAGGCCCGCTACAGCGTTTCCAAATGGTTCAGGGAAGTTGGGGTGTCTGGAGCCATTCCAGCCGCTCAGAGGCCCGCTATGGCCCAGCTTCTGGCCTATGTGCGGGAGGGTGACACAGTGATCGTGACAGCCATCGATCGACTCGGACGCAACACCATCGACGTACTGACCACGGTCGAAACGCTCAAGGCCAAGGGGGTGTCCTTGGTGTCCATGCGGGAGGGGTTCGACTTGGCAACCCCAGCAGGAGAGTTCATGCTCACCATGCTTGCCGCTGTGGCGAAGCTGGAGAGGGACAACATCAAGGCCCGACAGATGGCCGGGATTGAGAGGGCGAGGGCTGAAGGTAAGAACCTTGGGCGAGAGAAGGTGATCGACGATGCCACGGTGGCCCAGTGGCGAGACGACAGCAGCGCCAGCATCAAGGCCACGGCGGATCACTTCGGTATCTCGACGGCATCGGTCAAGAGGGCGTGTCAGGCGTTGAGGTCCGCTTTGCCTGCTCGATAGACGGCATCATCTGTGCAGGAAGCCCAAAAAGCCGCTCAGAGGCCCGCTATGGCCTTTTTCTTCGCTTTGAGTAGGGTGGGTTCCATCTCAATCAAAAACGGCTCCTCATGGCTTTTGGGTGGCTTTATGGTGGCTTCTGTTCTGGGGCATCCATCGATCACAGTCACGCTATTACCACACAGTTATGGGGGAGAAACTCCCCCGGGGAACTCAAGGTGCGCTCGGTGAAGACTGCGTACTCGTTCCCGCTAACTGGCACTTTACGTCTCTGACTCTTCGTTGTGGACCGTGGTCCTACCCCAAACGGGTAGTTGACCCACCGCACCGGGGGGAACATCAGACACGAGAGGTAGGGGAGGTGGTAGCCCCCTGTCGAACTCGGACGACCCATCAAGTCATGGGGTGTGCTGGGTAGCGGGGAATCTAAGGTGGCTGGTGAAGACTTCCTCTTCAGTTTCACCTTAGGTTCCCTACAGTGTTACCGAACAGTTGGTGGTGATGATGATTTACTCACGATCCAGTTCTAACCTCGTCAACCTCTCATGACCTCTGCCCCTTCTTCGGGGAGCCTGTCCAAAAACAGGCTGTCATGGGAGGTTTTTTTTACTGACCTATAGCCCCACCTTTTCCAGCCACTCACGCTTGATCTCAAGCCCATGACCATACCCGTACTTGTCCCCCACATCTTTTGACGCATGACCGTCGATGGCAAAAAGCACCTCTCTTGGACACCCAGCGTTACGAAGTCTGTCAGCGAGTGTGTGGCGGAAGCAATGGGAGGTGCCGTCCGTGACAGCCTGCCTGATGAACTTGTTGGCTGCACCTGAGGCTGAGTCGGCCTTGCACCCCTTGTCGGAGGTGTAGCGAGGAAAGGCGAACCGCTGCCCCGGCCTGACGCTGCTCACGATCCGCTGCGCGGCCCATAGGGACGCACCCACCAGTGGCACCTTACGGGCGCTGCCTTCGTTCTTGAGAGAGCGCCAAGGGTGTTCCTGAATGACGATGTGGGGGACTGGGTGATCAAGCACGATGTCAGACAAGGCCAAGCCAGCCACTTCAGCAATCCTTGGCCCAGTGTCGATCATCAAGGCTACCAGCCAGCGAAGGTCATCATCAAGCGATTGACACTGGCGATAGATGGTCTGAAGCTCATCGCCTGTGAACACCTTGCGCTTGACCTTGTCCTTGCCCTCATCGGGTATGGCAAGCCGGGCGAAGGGGTTAGCTATCGTTAGGCTGTTTTCGTGAATCCATGTGTTGAAGATGGCAGTCAGCACATTCAACCGACGCCTGACAGTTGTTGTCTTCTGCCCAGCTTCTAGGCACTTCTCTACGTACAGGCGAGCGTCTGCCCTGACGAATGTGTCTATGGGCTTATCGCCAACGATAGCAGTCAGGCCGTTCATCGTCCGGGTCTGGTCCTCAACGAACTTCGCATTGTTGCGGCGTTTGTGAACGCTGAGGTACAGGGCTAGTGCATCAGATAAGCGGGTGTCCTTCTTGCCAGACAATCTTCGACCAGCCTCGATCTCTACTGGTGTCAGATACTGCTCCGAATCCGCATACTCGTAGGCGTGTTCTGGGTCTTCCTGCCTTGCTGCCCACTCTTGTTTTTTCTCGTCAATGTGGTCACGCAGGAGTTCCAGCGCCATCGGATCGTTGTCCTGACTGAACGGCTTCAGTCCCCATCCCTCAAGCCACTTGTCCGCATGGACTGCCAGTGCCTTTGGTGAAAGTTCAGGCGCAGTCCTCATGGCCTCCCACTCGGACTCGTAGTGCCTGTTGAGTCGCTCAACCTTTCGGGCCACTTTGAGCGGGTCCGAGGTCTTCAGGTTGACTTTGACGTTTTTGTTCGGGTAACGGTCGTGCAGATCAGCGGGGACGGCACGTTGGTAGAAGACAGTGTTACCTCGGGTGTAGGTGTACTTGATCTTCACTTGCAAGGGGCCAAATGTCAGGAGCATGGGGCAGAACTACCACAGTTTCTACCACAAAGAAGCTCGCTACAAAGGAAAAAGCCCAAGTAGATCAACTACTTAGGCTTTTTTGATGGTGCCGGGGGCCGGACTCGAACCGGCACGGTGTCTCCACCGGCAGATTTTGAATCTGCTGCGTCTACCAATTTCGCCACTCCGGCTTTAGGGTAAGCCGAAATTATGGCACAGTGAAGGGGCACTTCCGGTTGCCCAGAACAAAACGATCCATGAAATCTGCATCCAGCAACGCTGCACGGCGCAGCGCCAAGCCCAAAACCCCGCGCGTCTACCAGACCATCGAAGGTGCCATCGGCAACACGCCGCTGGTGGCACTGCAGCGCATCGGCGCCGAGCCGAACCGTGCACGTGGCAACGTGGTGTTGGGCAAGCTGGAGGGCAACAACCCCGCCGGTTCGGTGAAGGACCGGCCGGCCCTGTCGATGATCCAGCGCGCCGAGGAGCGCGGCGAGATCAAGCAGGGCGACACGCTGATCGAAGCCACATCGGGCAACACCGGCATTGCACTGGCCATGGCTGCGGCCATCAAGGGGTACCGCATGGTGCTCATCATGCCCGAGGACCTGAGTATTGAGCGTGCCCAGACCATGAAGGCCTTTGGCGCGGAACTGATCCTCACGCCCAAGAGCGGAGGCATGGAGTACGCGCGCGACCTGGCCGAGCAGATGCAGAAGGACGGCAAGGGCCGTGTGCTGGATCAGTTTGCCAACCCCGACAACCCGCGCATCCACTACGAAACCACGGGCCCCGAAATCTGGGAACAGACCGGCGGGCAGATCACCCATTTCGTCAGCGCCATGGGTACCACCGGCACCATCACCGGGGTGTCGCGCTTCCTCAAGGAAAAGAACCCCGCCATCCGCATCATCGGTGCGCAGCCCAGCGAGGGCTCGCGCATTCCGGGCATCCGCAAGTGGCCGCAGGAGTACCTGCCCAAGATCTACGACCCGTCCCACGTGGACGAGCTGGTCTACGTGAGCCAGCCCGACGCTGAGGAGATGTGCCGGCGCCTGGCGCGCGAAGAGGGCATCTTTGCGGGCATTTCTGCCGCAGGTGCCTGCTGGGTGGCACAGCAGATCGCGCAGCAGGTGGAGAACGCCACCATCGTCTTCGTGGTGTGCGACAGGGGGGACCGCTACCTGTCCACCGGCGTGTTCCCGGCCTGAACTGCGCTGCAGGAGCCCCTTTGAGCGATCTGCGCCATTGCCCTGTCTGTGCCACGGTTTTGGCGCAGATCGAACTGCTGGAGGACGGCGGGCCCAAGACGCGTTTGCGTTGCCCGGCCTGCGGCTGGACACACTGGAACAACCCGGTGCCGGTGCTGGCGGCCATTGTGGAGCTGGACGGCAAAGTGCTGCTGGCGCGCAATGCGGCTTGGACGCAGCGCATGTTTGCCTTGATCACCGGCTTCATGGAGGCTGGTGAAAGTCCTGAAGAAGGCATACGCCGCGAGGTGCTGGAGGAAACCGGCCTGACCGTGGAGCGGCTGGCACTGGTGGGTGTGCACGATTTCCAGCGCATGAACCAGGTGATCATCACCTACCACGCCGTGGCGCATGGCGAGGTATGCCTGTCGCCCGAGCTGGCCGAATACAAGCTGTTCGACCCCAAGGATGTGATCTGCTGGCCAGCTGGCACCGGCTGGGCGCTGGCCGACTGGCTGCGCTCGCGGGGCATCGAGCCGCGCTTCATGGAGCTGTCTGCCAACTGAGATTCATTGCTGGCGCTGACAGCGAAGCGTGGGGGTTCTTGATCAATCGGCAAAGTTACCCCGCCCCCCTTAAAATGCGTCGTTAAACAGGAACCGAACCATGAACGCAGACCGAGAACTCGACGCACGCGGCCTGAACTGCCCGCTCCCCATCCTCAAAGCCAAGAAAGCCCTGGCGGAAATGACCAGCGGCCAGACCCTGAAGGTGATTGCCACCGACACCGGTTCGGTGCGTGACTTCCAGGCCTTTGCCAAGCAGACCGGCAACGAGCTGGTGGAGCAGGACACCACCGGGCCGGACTACGTGACGGTGCTGCGCCGCCGCTGAGCTCCGCTCAGGAAAAAGGCCGCTGATCAGCGGCCTTTCTGGTTTGTGGGGGGCGTCAAGCCCCCAGGCGCTGCAACTGTTCCTGCAGCCGCGCCAGCGTGGCGCCGAACTCGGCCACGCGCTTTTTCTCCTGCTCGATCACCGCTGGCGGCGCCTTGGCCACAAAGGCCTCGTTGCCCAGCTTGCCATTGGCCTTGGCGATTTCGCCCTGCAGGCGGGCCACTTCCTTGCCCAGGCGGGCTTTCTCGGCTGCCACGTCGATTTCCATGAACAGGCACAGGCGTGCGTCGCCCACCACGGCCACGGGTGCGGCCTGTGCGGCGGCGCTCCAGCTGGCCTCGTCGGCAAACACCTTCACCTCGCTCAGCTTGGCCAGGGCCTGCAGCACGGGGGCAATGTCTTGCAGGAAGGCGGCACCGGCCGGGCTGCCCGCCACCGCGTACAGCGGCAGGCGCTGGGCGGGTGACACGTTCATTTCACCGCGCAGGTTGCGGCAGGCATCCACCAGAGCCTTGAGCTGGGCCACGTGGGCTTCGGCCTGCTCGTCGATGCGCTCGGGCTGGCTCACGGGGTAGGCCGCCACGCTCACCGAATCGCCAGTGCGGCCTGCCACGGGGGCCACCTTCTGCCACAGCTCCTCGGTGATGAAGGGGATGATCGGGTGGGCCAGACGCAGAATAGTTTCCAGCGTGCGGATCAGGGTGCGGCGGGTGCCGCGCTGCTGCTCGGCGTTGCCGGTGTTGATCTGCACCTTGGCGATTTCGAGGTACCAGTCGCAGAACTCGTTCCAGACGAATTCGTAGATGGTGTTGGCCACGTTGTCCAGGCGGTATTCGGCAAAGCCCTTGGCAACCTCGGCTTCCACGCGCTGCAGGCGCGAGACGATCCAGCGGTCGGCCTGGCTGAAGTGCAGGTAGCCGCCACCGGGCACGCAGGCGTCGGCGCTGTGTTCGCTCAGGCCGCAGTCATGGCCTTCGCAGTTCATCAGCACGAAGCGGGTGGCGTTCCAGAGCTTGTTGCAGAAGTTGCGGTAGCCCTCGCAGCGCTTGCTGTCGAAGTTGATGCTGCGGCCCAGGCTGGCGAGCGCGGCGAAGGTGAAGCGCAGTGCGTCGGCGCCGTAGGCGGGAATGCCTTCAGGGAATTCCTTCTCGGTGGCCTTGCGCACTTGCGGTGCGGTTTCAGGCTTGCGCAGACCGGTGGTGCGCTTGTCCAGCAGCGGGGCCAGTTCAATGCCGTCGATCAGGTCCACCGGGTCGAGCACGTTGCCTTCGGACTTGCTCATCTTCTTGCCTTGCGCGTCGCGCACCAGGCCGTGGATGTACACGTGCCTGAACGGCACGCGGCCGGTGAAGTGCGTGGTCATCATGATCATCCGGGCGACCCAGAAGAAGATGATGTCGTAGCCGGTGACCAGCACGGTGCTGGGCAGGTACAGGTCGTAGTCCTTGGTGGCGGAGCTGTCTTGCAAAGCCTCGGGCCAGCCCAGGGTGGAGAAGGGCACCAGCGCACTGGAGTACCAGGTGTCGAGCACGTCGGGGTCGCGCGAGAGGCCGCCGTTGAGTACCTGCTGGCGCTGCGATTCGCCCAGGTGCTGCGCGTAGGCCTGGAGCTGTGCCTGGGCGTCTTCGGCGTCACGCGCCACGTAGACGTTGCCTTCGATGTCATACCAGGCGGGGATCTGGTGGCCCCACCACAACTGGCGGGAAATGCACCAGTCCTGGATGTTGTTCATCCACTGGTTGTAGGTGTTGACCCAGTTTTCGGGCACGAAGCTGACCTGGCCGCTGGCCACGGCGTCGATGGCCTTCTGGGCAATGCTCTTGCCCGTGAGGTCCTGCTCGCTCACCTTGCTCATGGCCACGAACCACTGGTCGGTCAGCATGGGCTCAACCACCTGGCCAGTGCGCGCGCAGCGCGGCACCATGAGCTTGTGCTTCTTCACTTCCACCAGTAGGCCGGCGGTTTCCAGGTCGGCCACGACCTGCTTGCGGGCGACGAAGCGGTCCAGTCCGCGGTACTTGGCGGGGGCGTTGTCGTTGATGGTGGCGTCGAGTGCCAGCACGCCAATGATGGGCAGCTGGTGGCGCTGGCCGACGGCGTAGTCGTTCGCGTCGTGCGCGGGGGTGACCTTGACCACGCCGGTGCCGAATTCGCGGTCCACGTAGGCGTCGGCGATCACGGGGATTTCGCGGTCGCACAGAGGCAGTTTCACGTACTGGCCGATCAGGTGTGCGTAGCGCTCGTCTTCGGGGTGGACCATCACGGCCACGTCACCCAGCAGGGTTTCGGGGCGGGTGGTGGCCACCACCAGCTGGCCTTCACCGCTGGCCAGGGGGTAGGCAATGTGCCAGAGCGAGCCGTCTTCTTCTTCGCTTTCCACTTCCAGGTCGGACACGGCGGTCTTGAGTACCGGGTCCCAGTTGACCAGGCGCTTGCCACGGTAGATGAGGCCTTGCTGGTAGAGCTTGACGAAGGTTTCGGTCACCACCTTGGACAGCTTGTCGTCCATGGTGAAGTACTCGCGGCTCCAGTCCACGCTGTCGCCCATGCGGCGCATTTGCGTAGTGATGGTGTTGCCGGACTGCTCCTTCCATTCCCACACCTTGGCCACGAAGTTCTTGCGCGCTTCTTCGGGCGTGGGGCCCATGTCGTGGCGGCTGATGCCCTGGCCTTGCAACTGGCGCTCCACCACGATCTGCGTGGCAATGCCCGCGTGGTCGGTGCCCGGCACCCACACGGTGTTGAAGCCCATCATGCGGTGGTAGCGGGTGAGGCTGTCCATGATGGTCTGGTTGAAGGCGTGGCCCATGTGCAGCGTGCCCGTGACGTTGGGCGGCGGCAACTGGATGGCGAAGGAGGGCGCGCCCGCCTGGGCAGCGCCGGTGCCACGGAAACCGGCCACGCCATAGCCGCGCTTTTCCCACTCGGGGCCCCACTGGCGCTCGATGGCCGAGGGCTCGAAGGACTTGGACAGGGCCTGGAGGCCGGGCTGGGCGACGGTGTCGGTCATGGCAGGTATGGGAGGCTGGGAATCGGGTGGCGGTGGCCGGTATGGCCGCGGCAGGGCCGTGTCTGGTGACAGTGCCATGCAAACGAGAGATTTTACGGGGAGCAGGGCACGCGCGCCGACGGCACTTGCCCGCCCGCTGACCCTGCGGTTTTCCATTTCTTAAGTTTCCAGGCCCGCCGGTCGCTTTGCACCTGTATTCCAACGGCCTTGCCTGCAGGCCGTGCTTGCAAGGTGATCTGTTCCGGGGGTGTCATGGGAACTGGCGTTGTTGATGTCTGGCGGGGGCTCGCCAAACGCACTGGACGTGGGCGGCGCCTGCATTCCTGTGCCGCTGCACTGTTATTGGTTGCAGTGGTGCTGGCCCTTTGTGCTTATCACTATGGGGATGCCGCAAACGCCATGAGCGGTGCGCTACTGAGGTTGGAGGCGTCGAACGCCTTGCGTGCCGGGGAACATGACAAGGCGGTGGACTTGTACCTGGAACTGCAACGCCGGTATCCGGCGGATCCTTCTCTGGCCGCACGCGCCGGGCTGGCGCAATACCATGCGGGCCGCCATGTGGACGCATTGGTGGCGTTCAGCCTGTTGCGAGGGGAGCGTCTGCCCGACGAGGAAGCCAGGCAGGTAGAGCTGGCTGCCAGGGACGTGATGGTCAAGCTGCGGTTGCGAGCCGAGTGACGGGCCCGCCGTGTCGGCCCCTCGGCTGGGCATAGCCCCCTTCAATCCACAACATAGGCGCGGCCTATTAGACATCGCGCGCCGATGGGGATAAGGTTGACCTGTCGGCCGGTGATGGGCCAGGCAGGTCTGCGTGACCGGCGGCATTTCCTCTGACTTCAAACAGGAGACCAGCATGCCTCAACTGAAAGGTTCCAAGACCGAACAGTGCCTGAAGGACGCCTTTGCGGGCGAGTCCCAGGCCAACCGCCGTTACCTCTACTTCGCAAACAAGGCCGACGTGGAGGGCCAGAACGACGTGGCGGCCCTGTTCCGCTCCACTGCCGAAGGGGAAACCGGCCACGCCCACGGGCACCTGGAGTTCCTGGAAGCGTCTGGCGACCCGGCCACGGGTCTGCCCATTGGCTCCACGCGCCAGAACCTGGAGTCCGCCATTGCCGGTGAAACCCACGAGTACACCGACATGTACCCGGGCATGGCCAAGACCGCCCGTGGCGAGGGCTTTGACGAGATCGCCGACTGGTTCGAGACGCTGGCCAAGGCCGAGCGCTCGCACGCCAACCGTTACGCCAAGGCTCTGGCTGAACTGACGGACTGAACCGCATCTTCTGATGGTTGTCTCGACCCCTTGAGGGTTGAGCGTCGGGTGTTGCCTGCGCGGTTTCGCGGGCAGCACCCTTCGCCCAGCGTTCAAAAGAGGCGCAAGGCCAGACGACCCACAGACAGAGGAGAACAACATGGCGCGAGAAGGCAACCTGGAGGCCCCCACCCGGCACGCCCTGGACTGGAAGAACCCGGATTTCCACGACGAGGAAAAGTGCCTGACGGAACTTGAGCGCATCTTCGACATCTGCCACGGCTGCCGCCGTTGCGTGAGCCTGTGCGGCGCCTTCCCCACGCTGTTCGACCTGGTGGACGAAAGCTCCACCATGGAGGTGGACGGCGTGGACAAGAAGGACTACTGGAAGGTGGTGGACCAGTGCTACATGTGCGACCTGTGTTACATGACCAAGTGCCCGTACACGCCGCCGCACGAGTGGAACCTGGACTTTCCCCACACCATGTTGCGAGCCAAGGCCATCAAGTTCAAGAAAGGCGAGGTGAAGGCGGCTGAGAAATTCCTGGCCTCCACCGACGTGCATGGCTCTTTCGCGGGCATTCCCATCGTGGTGCAGGTGGCCAACGCGGTGAACAAGACAAAGGTGGCGCGCGGCCTCATGGAAAAGGCCATGGGTGTGCACCGCGACGCCTGGCTGCCGGAACTGGCCGCCCGCCGCTTCCGCTGGGGTGCGGCCGAGTCCCAGTCCACCGAGGTGAAGGACGGTGAGCGCACCCCTGGCAAAGTCGCCATCTTCTCGACCTGCTTCGTCAACTACAACGAGCCCGGCATCGGCCACGATCTGCTGAAGATATTGGCGCACAACGGCATTCCTTACGTTCTGGTGGAGAAGGAACGCTGCTGCGGCATGCCCAAGCTGGAGCTGGGCGACCTGGATTCCGTACAGGCCGCCAAGGAGGCCAACATTCCCGTGCTGGCCAAGTACGCCAAGGACGGTTTTGCCATCCTGAGCACAGTGCCCAGCTGCACGCTGATGTTCAAGCAGGAACTGCCTCTGATGTTCCCTGATGACGCCGACACCCAGCTGGTGAAGGATGCGATGTGGGACCCTTTCGAGTACCTGATGGCGCGCAAGCGCGACGGACTGCTCAAGACCGAGTTCCCGCAACCACTCGGCAACGTGAGCTACCAGATTCCCTGCCATGGCCGCGTGCAGAACATCGGCAAGAAGACCGAGGAGATGCTGAAGATGGTGCCAGGCACCACGGTCAACACCATCGAACGCTGCTCGGGCCACGCGGGTACCTTCGGGGTGAAGAAGGCCTACCATCCCATGGCCATGAAAATCGGCAAGCCGGTGTTCAAGGCCATGTCACAGATGAAGGACGGCGCCAAGCCCGACTACATCAGTTCAGACTGCCCGCTGGGCGGCCACCACATTGCGCAGGGGTTCGAGGTCAATCAGCTGGGCACGCCAACGCTGGCGCACCCCCTGACACTGGTGCGAACCGCCTACGGATTGAAGTGAAAGGGAACGCTCTTATGGAACTGACCGGAAAGATCACCCCCGACAGCCTGATGACGCTGGAGGCCTACAGCAAGTGGCGCAAGACCCACAAGCCCGAGGTGATTGCCCACCGCAAGCTGCGCACGGTGTACCTGGGTGAGCACGTGAGCGTGCAGTTCGAAAGCGAGCTGAGCATGCGCTACCAGATCCAGGAGATGCTGCGCATCGAGAAAATCTTCGAGGAAGAGGGCATCCAGGACGAGATCGACGCCTACGCCCCGCTGGTGCCAGATGGCGGCAACTGGAAGGCCACGATGTTGCTGGAGTACCCCGACGTCAACGAGCGTAAGCGCGAGCTGGCGCGGCTGATCGGCATCGAGGACCGCATGTTCGTGGAGGTGGAGGGGCATGCGCGTGTCTACGCCATCGCCGACGAGGACCTGGACCGCGAAACCGAGGACAAGACGTCGGCCGTGCACTTCCTGCGCTTTGAGTTGAACCCAGCGATGCGCGCGGCGGTCAAGGCTGGCGCCGCCGTGAAGCTGGGGTGCGACCACACCAACTACCCGGCGCATGTGCAGATCACGCCCGAGACGCTGGCCAGCCTGGCGGGTGATCTGAAATAACCTTCAGTCCACGCGCCAGGGTTCCCACAGCGCCCATTCCGGGCCGGGTGGCGACTCGATGGTCAATGGCTGTCCAGTCACGGGGTGAGGCAGCACAACCTGGGCAGCGTGCAGCCACAGCCGTTGCAGGTCCAGGTGGCTGGCCACGGCGCGATTGAGCGGCCCCTTGCCATGCGTGGCGTCGCCCAGAATGGGGTGGGCAATGTGCTTCATGTGCCTGCGCAGCTGGTGGCGGCGGCCAGTCAATGGCTGCAACTCTACCAGCGCTGCCCGCGTGGCTGAAAAGTTGCCCTGGGCCAGCGGCAGTTCGTACCTCGCCAGCCGCCGGTACAAGGTCCGGGCAGCCTGCACTTCTTCGCGTCCGTCGCGGGCGTCGTCGTTCATGCGGCGCAGCGGGTGGTCAATCTCGCCTTGCTCGGCTGGCCAGCCGCGCACCACGGCGTGGTAGGTCTTGCTCAGCGCGTGGCCTTGCTCAAAGGCCTGGCCCAGCGTGCGGGCCACCTCGGCCTGCAGGGCGAACAGCAGCACGCCGCTGGTGCCTTTGTCCAGCCGGTGCACGGGCCACACCTGGCGTTCCAACTGGTCGCGCAGCATCTGCAGGGCAAAGCGGGTTTCGCCCGCGTCCAGGCCGGTGCGGTGAACCAGCAGCCCGGCGGGCTTGTCCACGCTTGCAAGATAATTGTCCAGATAGAGGATGTTGAGCATGTTGTTCCTATTGTCTCCAGCCAAGGCGCTCGACTACGAGACGCCCGCCCACGTTTCCAACCACACGCAACCGCAGTTCGTGCCGCAGGCCAGCGAGCTGATCGAGGTGCTGCGCAAGAAGTCGCCGCAGGACATTGCCACGCTGATGGACCTGAGCGACCAGCTTGCGGGCCTGAACGTGGCGCGCTACCAGGCGTGGCAGCCTACCTTCACCACGGCGAACGCCAAGCAGGCCGTGCTGGCCTTCAACGGCGATGTGTACGAGGGGCTGGATGCCCGCACGCTGGGCGAAGAAGACCTGGCCTGGGTGCAGGAGCACGTGTGCATATTGAGCGGCCTGTACGGCGTGCTGCGGCCGCTTGACCTGATGAAGCCCTACCGCCTGGAAATGGGTACGCGCCTGGAAACCCCCCGGGGCAAGAACCTGTACCAGTTCTGGGGCACCCAGATCGCCGACTATTTGAACCAGCGCGCCGCCGCCGACAAGACGCCCGTGATCGTCAACCTGGCGAGTGAGGAGTATTTCAAGTCGGTCGACAAGAAGGCGCTGAAGCCCCGCGTGGTGACCTGCGTGTTCGAGGAACTCAAGGCCGGCAAGTACAAGGTCATCAGCTTCATGGCCAAACGCGCGCGCGGGCTGATGGTGCGTTACGCCGTGAGCAAGCGCATCGGCACGGTGGAAGGGCTCAAGGGCTTTGATCTGGAGGGCTACCAGTTTGTGCCAGCGGCTTCTGAAACCGACCGGCTGGTGTTCCGCCGGGACGCGAAGGCCTGAAGCATGAACCAGGCCGTGACCCCCGAACTCAAGCGCTGGATCGTGGAACAGGCCACGGCCGGCTTCCCGCCGGAAGCCGTGCTCAAGGCCATGCGCGACGCGGGCTGGCGCGAGGACGTGGCGATGCGGGCCATGGAATCCACGCTCAGTGAGCACCTGCAGCAGCGGTCGCCGGCGCAGCCGCTGCCCGCCGTGCCTGGGGCTTCGGTGGCGCAGGCCCAGGCGTTTTTGCCAGCGCTGCCACAACCCGATCTGCGCGGCTCGCCGCGTCTGCTCGACCTGGGCGACCGCGTGGTGCAGGTGCTGGCGCAGATGCAAAGCCCCCGGATGGCGGTGTTCGGGCAGTTCCTGTCTGACGAGGAGTGCGATGCGCTCATCGACGCTGCCCGGCCGCGCATGCAGCGTTCGCTCACCGTGCAAACGTCCACCGGTGGCGAAGAACTCAACGCCGACCGCACCAGCAACGGCATGTTCTTCCGCCGTGGGGAGAGCGAGGTGGTGGCCCGCGTGGAGGCGCGCATCGCGCGGCTGCTCAACTGGCCGGTGGAAAACGGCGAGGGTCTGCAGGTGCTGCAGTACCGCCCGGGCGCCGAGTACAAGCCCCATTACGACTATTTCGACCCTGGCGAGCCGGGCACGGCCAACATCGTGCGCCGCGGCGGCCAGCGCGTGGCCACGCTGGTGATGTACCTCAACGACCCCGTGCGCGGCGGGGGCACCACCTTCCCGGACGTGGGACTGGAGGTGGCGCCTCAACGTGGCAACGCGGTGTACTTCGCCTACGACCGGCCGCACCCCGCCACGCGCACCCTGCACGGTGGCGCGCCGGTGCTGGAAGGCGAAAAATGGGTGGCCACCAAGTGGCTGCGCGAACGCGAATTTGTTTGAGATAACCATGCACCCTGCACAGCACCCCAGCCAGCACCAGCCCGAGCATTCCGAGTTGGGCAAGGTGTCGGCCTACAAGGACCGGTACGACCCGGCGCTGCTTTTCCCCCTGCCGCGTGCGCCCAAGCGTGCGGAGATCGGCCTTCATGGCTCGGTGCCGTTCACGGGTGCGGACTTCTGGACCGCCTACGAACTGAGCTGGCTCAACCCGCGTGGCAAGCCCCAGGTGGCCCTGGCCCACGTGACCGTGCCTTGTGAAACACCCAACATCGTGGAGAGCAAGTCCTTCAAGCTCTACCTGAACAGCTTCAACAACACCGTGTTTGCAGACGCGCAGGCCGTGCAGGATAGGTTGCGCGCCGACCTGAGCGAGGCCGTGTGGCGTGGCGCCGAGCGCCAGGGTACGGTGGGCGTGCGCGTGCTGACGCCAGACCTGTTCGGCCAGGAAAAGATGCACGAGCTCGATGGCCTGAGCCTGGACCGGCTGGACGTGGAGTGCACCGACTACGAGCCCGCGCCACAATGGCTGCAGGCCGACCACAGCCAGGCGGTGGCTGACGAGGTGCTGGTGAGTGACTTGCTCAAGAGCAATTGCCTGGTCACCGGCCAGCCCGATTGGGGCAGCGTGCGCATCGCCTACAGCGGCGCACCCATCGACCAGGCAGGCCTGCTGCGCTACATCGTGAGTTTTCGCAACCACAACGAATTCCACGAGCAGTGCGTGGAGCGCATCTTCATGGACGTGTGGACGCGTTGCCGCCCCACCAAGCTGAGCGTGTATGCGCGCTACACCCGCCGTGGCGGGCTGGACATCAACCCCTGGCGCACCAGCCACCCGCAGACGCCGCCGCCGAGCGTGCGCACGGCGCGGCAGTAAGCCTGTTTTTTAAAGGCGGAACACCCCGACGGCCTCTTCCACGCTGCGGGTGCTCTGGTTGAGGTTGGCTGCTGCGGCGGTGGATTGCTCCACCAATGCGGCGTTCTGCTGGGTGACGCTGTCGAGCTGGGTGACCGCTTCGTTCACCTGCGCGATGCCCTGGGACTGCTCGTGCGTGGCGGCATTGATCTGCAGCACCAGTTCGGTCACCTTTTCCACCTCGTTCACCACACCGTCGATGGTGGTGGCGGCTTCCTGCATCTGGCGTGCACCCTGGCTCACCTGCTGCACCGAATCGCTGATGAGGTCGCGGATCTCCTTCGCGGCGTTGGCGCTGCGCTGGGCCAGCGCACGCACCTCTGACGCCACCACGGCGAAGCCGCGGCCCTGCTCACCGGCGCGTGCGGCTTCCACTGCCGCGTTCAGCGCCAGGATGTTGGTCTGGAAGGCAATGCTTTCGATGACCGAGATGATTTCGCTGACCTTGTGCGACGACGACTCGATGGCCTGCATGGACGCGCCCACCGCGCGGATGGCTTGCTGGCCTTGCGTCGCCACCTCGCCGCTGTGCTGCGTCTGCTGCGCGACGCGGCTGGCGGTGTCGGCCGTCTGTTTCACGGTGCTCGAAAGCTCCTCCATGGACGCCGCCGTTTCCTCCAGGCTGCTGGCCTGCGATTCGGTGCGTGCCGACAGGTCCATGCTGCCGTCGGCAATCTCCTTGGCCGAGCGGCTGAAGCCGTGGATCTCACTGCGCACGTCGCCGATCACGGCACGCAGGTTCAGCTGCACCTGCTGCAGCTTGCGGATGAGCGAGCCCATGGGGTCGGGGTAGTGGTTGTCCAGCTGGGTCTTGAGGTTGCAGCTCGCCAGGTCTCGTGCGAAGCGGTCCGCTTCGTCGATGGCCTTGGCAAAGCGCGAGTGGAACCATGCCATCACACCGCTGGCACCCACCAGCAAGCTCACCAGATGCAGGGCGGTGCCGGCCGTGCCTGTCCTCCATACCGCAGGCGCCATCAAGGGCAGCATGCCCAGCACGACGATGATCAGCATGCCCAGCCCCATCTGCTGGGTGGACGACAGGTGCCGCAGCGACTGCAGCCAGCCGCGCCAGCCCAGCAGGCGTACCTGGCCCCGGTGCAGGGTGAGGGTGTGGCGTCCGCTTTCGCGCTCGCGGCCGATCTGCGCGTACAGGGCATCGGCTGCCTGAATCTGCTCGCGCGTGGGCTTGGTGCGCACCGACAGGTAACCCACCGGCTTGCCGTTCTCCATGATGGGCGTGACGTTGGCCACGACCCAGTAGTGGTCGCCGTTCTTGCGGCGGTTCTTCACCAGACCGGTCCAGGGCAGACCCCGGCCGATGGTGGCCCACAGGTCCTTGAAACCCTCGGGCGGCATGTCGGGGTGGCGGATGAGGTTGTGGTTCTGCCCCAGGAGCTCGTCGTGCGAGTAGCCGCTGACCTTGATGAAGGCCTGATTGCAGTGGGTGATGTAGCCCTTGGTGTCGGTGGTGGACACCAGCATCTCGGCCCCGGGGTAGTCATATTCCTGCTGGGTCACGGGCAGGTTCAATTTCATGGCGTCTCCTGTGCAGCGGCGCTCATGGCCGGGCGTTGATGGTTGTGTTTCTGACAGGCGAGGCGGTGCGCAATGGTCCCATACGACTGTCCGCGTGACAAATGCCTGTGGATTTGGAGGGGATTTTATGCAATAACCATTTCGCTTTTTGCCTTGGGGATTAGCAGTTTGATGACTTCAAGGCAAACGTCAAGACTTGTAGACAAGGGTTTGACCAAAGTGTCAGGTTCGGGTGTTTTGAGGCTCAGAAAAGTTGTCCCTGCTGCGACACGCCTGACTGGTTGGACGGTGTGTCGTTGTCCCCTGGGCGGGACAGTCCATCGGCCCGAACACCCAGCAGGCGCAGCGGCCGGTCCAGTGGTGCCCGCTTGAGTGCGAGACCAGCGCCGTGCCGCAGCGTGGCTGCATCATTCACGGCATGGTCCAGTTGCTGGTGGCGCGTGACGATCTTGAAGTTGTCGTACCGGAGCTTGACGGCCACGGCCCGCGCCACGTAGCCCTTGCGCTGCAGGTCGGCCGCCACCTGCTCACACAGCCGGGTGAACACAGCGCCCAGTGCCTGCCGGTCACGCCGGGCGTGCATGTCGCGTTCGAAAGTGGTCTCGCGACTCATGCTTACCGGTTCGCTGTGGGTTTGCACGGGGCGTTCGTCGCGGCCCCAGGCAGCTTCATGCAACCAGCGGCCATGGCTGTTGCCGAACAGTTCCACCAGCATGGGCAAGGGTTGTTGTGCCAGCTCGCCAATGGTGTGGATGCCTTGCTCTGTGAGCTTGCGGTCCGTCTGCGGGCCTATGCCGTTGATCTTGCGGCAGGGCAGGGGCCAGATCAGGCTTTCCAGGTCGCTTTCAAAGACGATGGAGATGCCATTGGGCTTGTTGAACTCGCTGGCCATCTTGGCCAGCAGCTTGTTCGGTGCCACGCCGATGGAACACGTCAGCCCAGTGGCGTCGAAGATGCTTTTCTGTATGAGCCTGGCCAGCACCCGGCCGCCCTCGCGCTGGCCGCCGGGCACGTCGGTGAAGTCAATGTAGACCTCGTCCACGCCCCGGTCCTCCATCACCGGCGCGAGTTCGGTGATCACTTTCTTGAACATGCGGGAGTAGCGCCGGTACTCGTCGAAGTCCACCGGCAGCAGGATGGCGTCCGGGCACAGGCGCGCGGCCTTCATCAGACCCATGGCGGAACCCACGCCGAACGCCCTCGCCGCGTAGGTGGCGGTGGTGATGACGCCGCGCCCCACGTAGTCCTTCACACGGGCGAAGGCGTCGAGCGGCAGCTCGGCCAGGGTGCGGCCCTCACCCGGGTTCAACAGGTGTTCGTCCTGTGGCCGGCGGCGCCCGCCGATGAGCACGGGCAGGCCACGCAGCTGCGGGTAGCGCAGCAGCTCGACGGACGCGTAGAAGGCGTCCATGTCCAGGTGGGCGATGCGTCTCAAGGGCTAAAAGGCTGGGTTGCTTGAATTTTGAGCACGCCCCAGAAAACCAATGCTGGCGCGGCCTTGCGTGATTGTCCATGGGTTTGTCCACAGCTTCGACCACAGGCTGCGTGGACAAGCCGGGTATGCTCGCGCACAGTCAACTTCCCGCAGGAGAACCCACCATGAGCATCACCGGAGACAAGGATTTCGACAAAGGCCTGGCCATGCGCAAGCAGGTGATGGGCGAGGATTTCGTGGAGCGCGCCTTCAGCGGGCTCACCGAGTTCACCGCGCCGCTGCAGCAGTACATCACCCGCAATGCGTGGGGCGACGTGTGGCAGCGTCCGGGGCTGGATTTGAAGACCCGCAGCCTGGTCACCGTAGCCTTGCTGACGGCCATGGGCAAGCAGCATGAGCTCAAGGGGCATGTGCGCGGCGCGCTGAACAACGGCGCCACACCGCAGGAGATTCAGGAAGTGCTGTTGCACGCCAGCATCTATTGCGGCCTGCCCACGGCGGTGGAGGCGTTCCGCACGGCGGCCGAGGTGGTGGACGGCCCGAAGGGCTGAAACCCGTCTGTGGCGGCCTGTCAGTCCTGATCAACGGAAGGATGCGCTGGCGGTTCGTACTGCTTTCTCAGCCGCTCCAGTCCCTGCCGGAAGGCCTCGGCGTCGCCATGCTCAAAGAAGTGCGGATAGCGTTCGTGCGCGCCATGCAGCCGCCGCGCGTGCTTGATGGGGCACCAGTACTGCTCGGTGCGGGCCGCCACTTCGCGGGCAAAGGCCACCACGCCGTTGCCATACGAACAGTAGAAGCAGTTGAACTTCTCGATGATGTTCAGGTAGAGCAGGTCAGTGCGGTCGAACACCAGATAGTCGGCCCGGCGCACCTTGGGTATGCCGTAGATGGGGAAGCACACCGCCTGGTACACGCTGACGAACAGATCCAGCAGCAGGAAGGCTGCCCAGCCGCTGTAGATGATGGGGGCGGTGAGTACCACCGCCAGCCGCGCCCCGCGCAGGTAGTGCCACAGCCCCACCTTCTGGCGGCGCTGCAGTTCCAGAAAGCGCCCTGCCAGCGCGTTGCGGCGTTCCTCGAAGGCCGCACGCAGGCGGGCGTATTCGTCGTCCACCTGGTTTTCCAGGTCCTTGATGCGTGCCAGCAGGTCTTCCAGGGTGGGGGGCATGTCCGGTCTCCTTGAAGATGCTGCTGGCGGGGTCAACCAGCGATGAGGCGTTGTATGAGGTCGGCCGCGCTGCTGGCCTGGTACTTGCGCATCAGCCGGGCGCGGTAGATTTCCACCGTGCGCGGGCTGATGCCCAGCGCCTTGCCGATTTCCTTGGCCGTGAGGCCCTTGGTCACCAGGGCGGCCACCTCGCGTTCGCGGGCGGTGAGTTCGGCCTTGACGGGGCGGCGCGAGCTGAGGTCCTCGAAGCTCCAGATGCCGGCGGCGTGCGGGTCTTTGCGGTCCAGCGCGCGGCCGGTCACGTGGCACCAGAACAGTTCGCCCTTGAAGCGGCCGTCCACGCGCTTCATCACGCGTTCGTCGGAGTAGTGGCCCTTGGCGTTGAGGATGGGCGCGATGCGTTCGCCAATGCGTTCGTACTCGTCGGCGCTGGGGTAGAGGATCTGGAAGGACTGACCGACCAGCTGGTCGCGGCTGGCGCCGAACATGTCGCAGACAGCCTGGTTGCAGTCCACCATGGTGCGGTGGCGCGACAGCACCAGCCCCACGGGGGCCAGGTCGAAGGCCAGGCGGTAGTCGGTGTCCATGTGGCGCAGGGGTGGGCTAGGGGTTGGCCTTTAGGCAAAACTACGTATGCCGTTACGTAGTATCGTATGGTTTTACCTTTCCACCTTCAGACAGGAGCGTGCAAGCATGAACAAGGTGTACCCCAGCGCGGCCGAAGCCCTCAAGGGCGTGGTGGCCGACGGGCAACTCATCGCCGTGGGCGGCTTTGGCCTGTGCGGCATCCCCGAGGCGCTGATCGACGCGCTGCGCGACAGCGGCGTGAAGAACCTGACCGCCATCTCCAATAACGCGGGTGTCGATGGCTTCGGCCTGGGCAAGCTGCTGGAGACGCGCCAGATCAAGAAGATGATCTCCAGCTACGTGGGCGAGAACAAGGAGTTCGAGCGCCAGTATCTGGCGGGCGAGCTGGAGCTGGAATTCACGCCCCAGGGCACGCTGGCCGAGAAGCTGCGTGCTGGCGGCGCGGGCATTCCCGCCTTCTTCACCAAGACCGGCGTGGGCACGCTGGTGGCCGAAGGCAAGGAACTGCGCGAGTTCAACGGCGAAACCTACGTGATGGAGCACGCCCTGTTCCCCGACGTGGCGCTGATCAAGGCCGACGTGGCCGACCGCTCGGGCAACCTGCGCTTCAACCTGACGGCGCGCAACTTCAACCCGGCAGCCGCCACGGCGGGCAAGATCTGCATCGTGGAAGTCGAGCGCATCGTGGCCACGGGCGAGATCGCACCGGACGACGTGCACCTGCCCGGCATCTACGTGCACCGCATCGTGCACAACCCCACCCCCGAGAAGCGCATCGAGAAGCGCACCACCCGCGACCGCAAAGTTTGATCAGGAGAACAGACATGCCCTGGACCCAAGACCAGATGGCCGCGCGCGCGGCGAAAGAGCTGGAAGACGGCTTCTACGTGAACCTCGGCATCGGCATTCCCACGCTCGTGGCCAACCATGTGCCCGACCACATCGAGGTGTGGCTGCAGAGCGAGAACGGCATGCTGGGCATCGGCCCCTTCCCCTATGAGGACGAGGTGGACGCCGACCTGATCAACGCGGGCAAGCAGACGGTGACGACCATCAAGGGCTCGTCCATCTTCGGCTCCGACCAGTCCTTCGCCATGATCCGTGGCGGCAAGATCAACCTGTCCATCCTGGGTGCCATGCAGGTCACGCACAAGGGTGACCTGGCCAACTGGATGATCCCGGGCAAGATGGTCAAGGGCATGGGCGGCGCGATGGACCTGGTGGCTGGCGTCAAGCGCGTGATCGTGCTGATGGAGCACGTGGCCAAGAAGAAGGACGGCACCGAGGACCTGAAGATCCTGCCCGAGTGCACCCTGCCGCTGACCGGCAAGGGCGTTGTGGACCGCATCATCACCGACCTGGGCGTGATGGACGTGACGCCCGAAGGGCTCAAGCTCGTGGAGCTGGCCGACGGCGTGACGCGCGAGTTCATCCAGAGCAAGACGGGTGTGCCGCTGATCTGAGGCGCACACTGGGCACCCCGTGGCGAGCCAGCCGCAACGTCCCCGCATAGGCCTGGCGCTGGGCAGCGGCTCGGCGCGCGGCTGGGCGCACATCGGGGTGATCCGCGCGCTGGAGGCGGCGGGTATGCCTCCCGACATCGTGTGCGGAACCTCCATCGGTTCGCTGGTGGGGGCCGCCTACGCTGCCGGTGAACTGGACCGGCTGGAGCCCTGGGTCAAGACCCTCACCTGGCAGCAGGTGATCGGTCTGCTGGACTTCAAGATGGGCGGTGGCCTGGTGGAAGGCGGCAAGCTCGTCGACTTCTTCAAAACGCATTTCAAAGACGCGGGCATCGAGTCCCTGGCCAAACCTTATGGCTGTGTGGCGACCGAACTGTCCACCGGCCGAGAGATATGGCTGCGTGAAGGCCCGGTGATCGACGCGGTACGCGCATCGGTGGCCTTGCCGGGTTTGTTCACCCCCGCGCAGCGTGATGGCCAGTTGCTGGTGGACGGCGGTTTGGTGAACCCGGTGCCCGTTTCCCTGTGCCGGGCCATGGGGGCAGATTTCGTCATCGCGGTGGACCTGAACTGGCAATTGCTGGGGCGGCGCAACCGCGTGTCTGGCCGCATGAAGCCACCCGCTGCACCCAAGGAAGGCAAGGGCGTGGTGGATGCGATTCTGGGGCGCTTCCAGTGGCGCAACTGGCTGGGCAATGACCGCGCCGAGCAGGCCGACGCACCTTCCATGCTGGACGTGCTGTCCACGAGTCTCAACATCATGCAGGTGCGCATCACACAAAGCCGCCTGGCGGGCGAACCTGCGGACGTGGTGATCCGCCCGCGTTTGTCGGACATTGCCGCGATGGATTACCACCGGGGTGCGGCGGCCATCACCGAAGGGCGGCGTGCTGCCGAACAGGCCGTGCCGCAAATACAGGAACTGCTGGGCTGACCTCGGGCAAATCGCCTCAGAAAGGCGCAGGGCAGGTGAACTGCATGCGTTCACCGCTGACGGGGTGGGGCAGGTCCAGAAAACAGGCATGCAGCAGCAGCCGCGGCGCGGCGGCCAGCGCGGTGTCGTCTGCGTAAAGTTCATCCCCCAGGATGGGGTGGCCTATGGCCTGCAGGTGCACGCGCAGCTGGTGCGAACGGCCGGTGACGGGTTCCAGCTCCAGCCGCGTGGCTTCAATTTGGGCGTTGGCCGGCTCGGCGTGGAGGCGCCAGCGTGTGCGGCTGGGCTTGCCCAGTTCATAGTCCACCTTGCTCTTGGGGCGGTTGGGCCAGTCCACGATCAGGGGCAGGTCGATTTCGCTCCAACCGTCGGCGCTGGGCTGCGCAGGCAGGGGTGTGCCCGCCACCACCGCCACGTAGTGTTTGTGCACCTGCCGCTGCGCGAAGGCGTGGCTGAGCGTGCGTTGCGCCTTCAGCCCGCGTGCCATCACCAGCAGGCCCGAGGTGCCCATGTCCAGCCGGTGCACCACCAGCGCGTCAGGCCACAGGGCCTGGGCGCGGGCGCTCAGGCAGTCGGCATTCTCGGGGCCACGGCCGGGCACGGAAAGCAACCCGGCAGGCTTGTCATACACCAGCAGCGCGTCGTCGGCGTAAACCAGTGCAACACCTTCGGGCACAGCCATCGCCCGCCAGACCCGGGCGGCCTGCGTGACCGGTGGGCTCGCGGTGCTCAAAGCTCCGCGCCCTCCACCAGAAAGCGCACGCGGCGCTGGCCTTGCCACTCGTCGGCGTCCAGCCGGAAGGCCAGCTTCACGCGGGCGGGCAGGGGGTCCACATGGCCGAACCAGATGCCGTCCACCAGCTCCCCCGCGTGGCGCAGCCGCAGCGACAGGTGCTTCTGCCCCACCAGCCGTTGCGAGATGACGTCCACCTCCTCGCAGAACACAGGGGGCGCGAAACCCTGGCCCCACACCTGGCGCTGCAGCGTGTCCACCAGGTCCACGCGGCGGTACTGCGGGTCCAGCCGCCCGTCGGTTTCCAGGCGGCGTTGCAGGGTGGCTTCGTCCAGCCATTCGGCGGCCACCTGCTGCAGGGCCTGCTCAAAGGTGTCCAGATGTTCCTCGGCAATGGTGCAGCCCGCCGCTGCGGCGTGCCCGCCGAAGCGCAGCAGCACGCCGGGGTGGCGCTTGGCGATGAGGTCCAGCGCGTCGCGCAAGTGAAACCCCGGGATGGAGCGGCCAGACCCCTTGAGTTCGTGGCCCTTGCCTTCGGCCTGGCTGGCCGCAAACACAAAGGTGGGGCGGTGCAGCTTGTCTTTCAGGCGCGCGGCGACGATGCCGACCACGCCTTCATGGAAGTCGGGGTCGAACAGGCACAGGGCCGATGGCGGGGTGTCGGCTTCGTCCCACAGCTGTTCGGCCAGCTGCAAGGCCTGCTCGCGCATGTCGCCTTCCAGCGTCTTGCGTTCGCGGTTGATGCCGTCCAGCGTCTGGGCCAGTTCCTGAGCGCGGCTGGCGTCGTCGGTGCACAGGCATTCGATGCCCAGGGTCATGTCGCTCAGCCGCCCGGCGGCATTGAGGCGCGGGCCCAGCGCGAAGCCCAGGTCGAAGCTGGTGGCTGCCTCGGGGCGGCGTGCGGCTACCTGGAACAGTGCTGCCATGCCTGGTGGCATGGCGCCCGCGCGGATGCGCCGCAGGCCCTGCGCCACCAGGCGGCGGTTGTGCGCGTCCAGGCGCACCACGTCGGCCACGGTGCCCAGGGCCACCAGGGGCAGCAGGGCGTCGATGCGCGGTTGTGTGGACGCATCGAATGCCCCACGCGAGCGCAGTTCGGCACGCAGAGCCAGCAACACGTAGAACATCACGCCCACGCCCGCCATGGCCTTGCTTTCGAAGGGGCAGCCGGGCTGGTTGGGGTTGACGATCACGCAGTCCTGCGGCAGTTGCACTTGCCCGTTGATGACGGCGGGCAGGTGGTGGTCGGTCACCAGCACCTGCAGGCCCAGCGCGCGGGCATGCGCCACGCCGTCCACGCTGGCGATGCCGTTGTCCACGGTGACGAGCACGTCCGCCCCGCGTGCCTTGACGCGATCGGCGATGGAGGGCGTGAGACCGTAGCCGTCTGCTACGCGGTCGGGCACAAGGTAGTCGATGCGGTCATACCCCAGTGGCTGGCCCAGCATGCGCAGGCCGCGCAGGCCCACGGCGCAGGCGGTAGCACCGTCGCAGTCGTAGTCCGCCACGATGCAGATGCGCAGGCCCGCCGCCATGGCGTCGGCCAGCAGGCGCGCGGCGTCGGTGGTGCCTTTCATCTGCGCGGGGGGCAGCAGGCGCGTTAGCGCGTCGTCCAGCTCGTCGGGGTGGTGCACGCCACGCGCGGCGTACAGTCGGGCCAGCAGCGGGTGGATGCCCGCCTGCTCCAGCGCCCAGACGGCACGCGGCGGGGCGTCACGGGGGATCAGTTTCATAGGTCCTTCAGGGCGTCTTGTACGCGCGGTGCGGCGGCAGGGCGCAGCTTGCCCAGCAGGCGCTGTGTCCAGCCAGGGCGGGGCGCATCGCCAGGGGCCGTGCTTTGCCAGGTGCGGCTGCTGTGTTCGCCACACAGGGTCAGCTGCAGCGCCTCGCCGCGTTCGGCGCGCTCCAGCCATTGGTGGATTTCGGTTGCGTCCAGCGCGGCCCAGGCCTGTTGCCATGCGGCCCAGTCGCCGCGCAGAGCGGCGTGGCGCAGGCCTTGCGGTACCACGGGGGCTGGTTCGGTGGCAGGCCAGTCCGTCTGCCAGGTGCCGGTGCCGCTCAGCCAGAAGCCGTTCACGGCCGGCACACCGCGCGCTATGCGCGCGTCGTTCACGGGGTGGGTGTAGAAAAGCATCTGCGCCTCGTTCTGCAGGCGCAGCACGCGGCCGTCCCGGGGCAGCCAGGCGTCCACGCGGCGGTGGGCCACGCGGTCCAGGCTGGCGCAGGGCTGCTGCTCAAACCAGTCGCCCGTGGCCAGCCAGCGGTCAGGGGCTTCATACGTCAGGGTGATACCGTCTTCCGCGCAGAAAGGGCGCAGCGCTTCCAGCAGCGCGCGGGATTCGTCCTCTCGCAGGTCCAGTTCGCCGGGGGGCAGCAGGGTCACTTGTTCCATGCCCACGCTCCAGTGGCAGGGCGTGAACCAGGCGCTGGCCACGCCGCTGGTGCGCGCTTCCCAGGCGGCCCAAGGCAGAGTGCCGTCGGGCAGTTCTGGCCAGCCCAGGGTGCGCGCCAGGGCGCGTTCGTGCGGCGTGCTCAGGCTGTAGTTGTCGCCCCGGTCGTTGCCAGCCGGGTGCCAGCGTTGCAACAGCCGTTGCAGGCGGGGCAGTTCCAGGGTGGTCAGAGCGGCTTGGCAGGCGTCGCCGCTGGCGGCGGCAAAGGGGACGATCAGGTGGGGGGACATCCTTCGATTGTCGGGGATGCCACAATCCACGGCTGGACGAGCCCTTACCGATGCAAATCCCCTACGAATTCCTTCTGGGCTGGCGCTACACCCGCGCTGGCCGCGCCACCCGGCGCAACGGCTTCATTTCCTTCATCAGTGGTGTGTCCATGCTGGGCATTTCGCTGGGTGTGGCCGCGCTCATCATCGTGTTGAGTGTGATGAACGGCTTCCAGAAGGAAGTGCGCGACCGCATGCTGGGTGTGCTTTCGCACATCGAGGTGTTCGCCCCCGGCGGTGAGGCCATGCCCGACCCGGCGCTCACGCTGCGCGAGGTGAAAGCCAATCCCGAGGTGGTCGGTGCCGCCCCGTTCATTGCCGCCCAGGGCCTGCTGGCGCGGGGCGAGGACATGAAGGGCGCGCTCATCCGGGGCATCGACCCCGCGCTGGAGCCGCAGGTCACCAACCTGGCGGCCGACCTGGCGCAGACTGTGCTGCCGCGTTTGCAGCCCGGGCAATACGGCGTGGTGCTGGGTGGTGCGCTGGCGCGCAGCCTGGGCGTGTCGCAGGGCGACGCGGTCACGCTCATCGCACCCAGCGGGCAGCTCACTCCAGCGGGCGTGGTGCCGCGCCTGCGCCAGATGACCGTGGTGGGGGTTTTCGATTCCGGTCACTACGAATACGACTCCACACTGG
The DNA here is from genome assembly GCF_054780915.1 of Hydrogenophaga aquatica. Taxonomy (NCBI): domain Bacteria; kingdom Pseudomonadati; phylum Pseudomonadota; class Betaproteobacteria; order Burkholderiales; family Comamonadaceae; genus Hydrogenophaga; species Hydrogenophaga aquatica. The sequence continues at coordinate 146,269 of NZ_BAAGVK010000015.1, forward strand.
CCTTCGTGCATCAGGAGGACGCGGCTCGCATCTTCCGCCTGGAAGGCCCGACCGGCGTGCGTGTGAAGATCCGCGACCTGCACGCCGCGCGCGAGGTGGCTCTGCAACTGGCAGGCACGCTCAGCGGCGACCTGCTCATCAGCGACTGGACGCGCCAGAACCGTACCTGGTTTGCCGCCGTGCAGCTGGAAAAACGCATGATGTTCATCATCCTCACGCTCATCGTGGCGGTGGCGGCGTTCAATCTGGTGTCCACGCTGGTGATGACAGTGACCGACAAGCGGGCCGACATTGCCATCCTGCGCACCCTGGGGGCCAGCCCGGCCAGCGTGATGGCAGTGTTCGTGGTACAGGGCGCCATGGTGGGCGTCATCGGTACCGGGGTGGGGCTGTTGCTCGGCCTGGGTGTGGCCTTCAACATAGACACCATCGTGCCCGCGCTGGAGCGCCTGCTGGGTGCCAGCTTCCTTCCGCAAGACATCTACCTCATCAGCCGCATGCCCAGTGACCCGCAGCGTGGCGACATCGTACCCATTGCCCTGATTTCCCTGGTGTTGGCGTTCGTGGCCACGCTGTACCCGAGCTGGCGCGCCAGCCGCGTGAACCCGGCGGAGGCGCTGCGCTATGAATGACGTGAACCAACGCCCGGTGCTGGCGGCCACCGGTCTGGTCAAGCGCTTCCATGAAGGGCGCATTGACGTGACGGTGTTGCAGGGTGTGGATCTGCAGGTGTACGCGGGCGAAACGGTGGCCATCGTGGGTGCTTCGGGTTCGGGCAAGAGCACGCTGCTGCACCTGCTGGGCGGGCTGGACGCCCCCACTGCAGGCGAAGTGCTGCTGCAGGGTGAACCCCTGCAGCGCCTGGCGCCCGCGCAGCAGGGCGTGATGCGCAACCGCCACCTGGGTTTTGTGTACCAGTTCCACCACCTGCTGCCGGAGTTCAGCGCGCAAGACAACGTGGCCATGCCCTTGTGGATACGCCGCCTGCCGCGCGATGAGGCTGCGCGAGAGGCTGCCGCCTGCCTGGAGCGCGTGGGTTTGGGGCAGCGCCTGCTGCACCGCCCGGCGGAGCTGTCGGGTGGCGAACGTCAGCGTGTGGCCATTGCCCGCGCCCTGGTGACGAAGCCCGCCTGTGTGCTGGCCGACGAGCCCACCGGTAACCTGGACCGCAGCACCGCCGACACCGTGTTCGAGCTGATGCTGACCTTGGCCCGTGAGCAGGGCACCGCCTTTGTGCTGGTGACCCACGACCAGGACCTGGCCCAGCGGTGCGACCGCATCCTGCACATGCAGCAGGGCCGCCTGACAGAGCGCTGAGGCGCTCTTTTTTTGCCGTCTGTCAGAAAAGTTCAAGCCTACGGGTTTACACTAATCCGTATATTAGCAATCAATCATATAGTTGCGGCATGAATTCCTGTTCCGCCCCTCACGCACTCGACCCGCACACCATGCAGCAGGTGTTCGAGTCGGTGGCTCGCTACTTTGGCGTGCTGGGGGAGCCCACGCGGTTGCGCATCCTGCACGCGATCTGCCAGGAGGAAAAGTGTGTCAACGACATCATCAAGGCCACCGGCATGGCCCAGGCGAACGTCTCGCGCCACCTCGGGCTGATGTACCAGGCTGGATTGCTGTCGCGCCGCCGCGAGGGCACGCAGATTTTTTACCGCGTGGCGGACCAGATGTTCGTGGAACTGTGCCGCAGCGTGACGGTGCAGGTGGTGTCTCGCATGGACGAGTTGGCGCGGGTCGGCGCGAACCAGGCCGCCAACGAGATGTTCGCCGCGCCTACTTCCATTTCCCCAGCCAATCAGAAGGAAAAAGCAAGTGTCTAAAGACCTGAGCGAAGTCATCGGGCGCGTCCTCCCGGCGCCTGAAAACCACCTTGGCCCCGAGATCATCGACCAGGCGCGCAAGGCCCGGCGCAGCTTCATGGGCAAGGCGCTGGCCATGGGCGCAGGCGCCATGACTGCCACCGCCGCAGCCACCCGTGCTGTTGCCGCCGAGGGCGAGGACGTCATCCTCAACCTGCCGGAGCACACCACAGGGCTGGGGCAGCCGGTGGCGGCGCGCGGCTATGGCATCCCGAGCAAATGGGAAGCCAACCTGCAGCGCCGTGAAAGCCCGGGCCTGACCCGCGTGTCGCAGGCGTCCGTCAGCTTCACCCCGCTGCAGGGCCTGTTCGGCATCATCACGCCCAGCGGTTTGCACTTCGAGCGTCACCACCAGGGCTGGTGGGACATCGACCCCTCCAAGCACCGCCTCATGATCAACGGCATGGTCAAGCGCGAGCGCGTCTTCACCATGGACGACCTGATGCGCCTGCCCAGCGTGTCGCGCATCCACTTCATCGAGTGCGGTGCCAACAGCGCGCCCGAGTGGGGCAACGTGGCACTGCCTTCCGTGCAGTACACGCACGGCATGGTGAGCTGTTCCGAGTTCACGGGCGTGCTGCTGTCCACCCTGCTGGAAATGTGCGGCTACGACAAGAAGAATGGCAAGTACGTGCTGGCCGAGGGTGCGGACGGTTCTTCCATGACCCGCACCATCCCCATCGAGCGCGCAATGGACGACGTCATCGTGGCCTGGGCCATGAATGGCGAGATGCTGCGCCCCGAAAACGGTTACCCCCTGCGTCTGGTGGTGCCGGGTATCCAGGGCGTGAGCTGGGTGAAGTACCTGCGCCGGATCGAAGTGGGCGACATGAAGTACGCGGCCAAGGACGAGGCTGTGCACTACATCGACCACATGCCGGACGGCACCCACCGCCAGTACACCGGTATCCAGGAGTGCAAGAGCGTCATCACCACGCCTTCTGGCAGCCAGACGCTGCTCGACCGCGGCTACTACAACATCAGTGGTCTGGCCTGGTCCGGCCGTGGCCCGATCAAGCGTGTCGACGTCAGCGTTGACGGTGGCCGCAACTGGCGCACCGCCCGCCTCGAAGGCCCCGTGCTGCCCAAGGCCCTGACCCGCTTCAACATCGACTGGGTGTGGGATGGCAAGCCCGCCGTTCTGCAAAGCCGCGCCATCGACAGCACCGGCTACGTGCAGCCCAAGATCAACCAGTTGCGTGCCGTGCGTGGCACGAAGTCCATCTACCACCAGAACGCCATCCAGAGCTGGCTGGTGTCTGAAAACGGTGAAGTCTCCAACGTGCAGGTGTACTGATGAAAAGCAAGTTGAAAAATACCTTCCAGGCCGTTGCGCTGACCGCCTCGTTCGCTGTTTTCGGCCTCGCCAGTGCGCATGCGCAGACCAAGCCCTGGCACGACATCGGGCGCAACGCCACGCCAGCCGAAGTCAAGGCGTGGGACATCGACGTCCGCCCCGACTTCAAGGGCCTGCCCAAGGGCGCTGGCTCGGTTTCCCTGGGAGAGACGGTATGGGAAGAGAAATGTGCCTCTTGCCACGGCACTTTCGGTGAGTCCAACGAGGTGTTCACCCCCATCGTGGGCGGAACCACCAAGGCCGATATCGAGCGCGGACGCGTGAAGAACCTGGAGGCAGGTTCCACCTACCCCCAGAAGACCACGCTGATGAAGGTCGCCACCGTTTCGACGCTGTGGGACTACATCAACCGCGCCATGCCCTGGAACGCCCCCAAGAGCCTCAAGACCGACGAGGTCTATGGTGTGCTGGCCTACATCCTCAGCCTGGCCGAAGTGGTTCCCGGTGATTTTGTCCTGAGCGATCAGAACATCGCCGAAGTTCAGAAGCGCATGCCCAACCGCAACGGCATGGTCTTCTACGAGCCGATGTGGCGTGTCGATGGCAAAGGCGACGTCAAGAACGTGGCCTGCATGAAAGACTGCCCGGTGGATCCTCAAGTGCGTTCGAGCCTGCCTGACTTTGCCCGCGATGCGCACGGCAACATCCAGGAGCAGAACCGTGTCATCGGTCCGGTGCGTGGCGTGGATACCACCAAACCTGCCCCCTCCGCGCCCCTGACCGGCCGCATCACCATTGCGCCGGTGGTGGTGGCCCAGGCCGCCGCTGGCGGAGCCTCGGATCCCAAGGCCCTGGTCAACAGCAACTCGTGCACCGCCTGCCACGGCATGAAGAACAAGGTCGTCGGCCCCGGCTTCACTGAAATTGCAGCGAAACACAAGGGCAAGGCCGATCTGGAAAACTATCTGGCTGGCAAGATCAAGAACGGCGGCTCGGGGGTGTATGGCGATATCCCCATGCCTCCCCAGCCGCAGCTGTCCGATGGCGACGCCACCGCAATTGCCAAGTGGATCGCCTCTGGCGCCAACTGAAGATCCGTACAAGGGGGCAGCCAACCGGCCGGCCCTCTGCCATTCACTTCACTGGAGACCTGAAACCATGAAATTCCCGATCGTATCCCTGGCAGCCGCTGCTGCCCTGCTGTCTGCCGGTGGCGCGCACGCCATGGACGCCGCAGCCGCCAAGGCCCTGGCATCCAAGAGCGCCTGCCTGGCATGCCATGCCACCGACAAGAAACTGGTCGGCCCCTCCTACAAGGACGTGGCTGCCAAGTACAAGGGCACCGACGCTGCCACGCTGGGTGCCAGCATCAAGGCGGGCGGCTCCGGCAAGTGGGGCCCCGTGCCCATGCCGGCCCAGGCTGCCCTGAAGGACGAGGACGCCAAGCTGCTGGCCGCATGGATCCTGGCAGGCGCCCCTGACAAGTGAACTCGTTCCTTTTGAACGAACCCAACAGATGTTGACCAAGGAGTTGAAAATGAACCAGAAACGCCGCACCGTACTGAAGAGCACGGGAGCGATGGCGACGCTGCTGTCGCTGGGCATTGTGACGGCCGAGCAGGCACACGCGGCGGGCCGCGCGGGATTTGATGCCAAGACGCTGGAAGAGGCGCTCAAGGCGCTGGGTGGCACGGCTGCTGCGAGCGACCAGGTGACGATCGTGTCGCCGGACATTGCGGAAAACGGTGCGGTGGTGCCGGTGGGCGCGGTGAGCAAGCTGGCCAACACGACGGAGATGTACCTGCTGGTGGAGAAGAACCCGACGCCGCTGGCGGCGGGATTCGTGATTGCGGCGGGTACCGAGGCGGACGTGCAGACGCGGCTGAAGATGGGGCAGAGCACGAACGTGCTGGCGGTGGTCAAGGCCGATGGCAAGCTGTACTCGGCGACCAAAGAGACGAAGG
>NZ_BAAGVK010000016.1:0-74642 GCF_054780915.1 Hydrogenophaga aquatica
CCGGCCAGTCCGTTCGCGCCAGCCATGCCGACATGACGCGAAGCGTTTCCACACAAAACGGCATAGAGCCTGGCTGTTCCGCCTGGCCAAGACCATTCCCATCGCACCGCAGAAGGATGACCCTGCCACCTACGAGGCCGCGTTCGATGCCGCCGCGCAGGTGCTGCGCGAGGGCGATCTGCTGGCCATCTTCCCTGAGGGCGGCATCACCCAGGATGGGACGTTGCAGCCGTTCAAGGGCGGCATCATGAAGATTCTGGAGCGCGCCCGCGCCGACGGGCTGGATGTGCCCGTGGTGCCCATGGCGCTGACCAACCTGTGGGGCTCGTTCTTCAGCCGCATCGAGCTGCGCAACGGCCAGCGCGTGGCCATGGTGCGGCCGTTCCGGCGGGGACTGTTCAGCCGCGTGGGACTGAATGCAGGTGAACCGCTGAAGGTCGATGGCGTGACGCCGGAAGCCTTGCGCGAGCGTGTGGCGGGTTTGCTGGCGTAAGTGCGCCGTGCGGGCCTGTGCCGGGCCAGGATGCGGCGACTGCGGAGAGCATTCGCCCTGTAGAACGAAGGAGGAAAGACCATGAGCAAAGCCTTGCGTTTGTCAGAAAAGTGGTTCCGCCGTGGCCTGTGGCTGGTGGCGTTGGTGTTTGCCAGCTTTCTGGTGGGTTTGGGCGGGACCATCGTGGGGGACCTGCCCAAGGTGGAGCAGCGCCAGAGCCTGGACGACTTCATGGACGCGGCCCAGGCCAGGCGCCTGCGTGACGCCGCCAAGACCGCACAGGCGCAGGCACGCGACGCGCAGCAGGCGCTGGAGCAGGCGCAGCTGAAGCACCAGGTGGCGCAATCCGACCACCGCGCAGCGCGCGACACCTTCGGCAACTGGCTGGCCACACGCCGTGCCACTGAACGCCCCGAGCAAGACCCGGAGCTGGTGCGCCGGACCGCCGAGCTGGACGGTTTGCGCCAGGCCGAGCGCGACGCCCTGGCTGCGGTGGAGGCGCAGCAGCAGGCCATGCTGGACGCCCGGCAGGCCGAAGGCCGCGCGCATGCGCAACTGCGGCAGATGGAGGAGGGCGCCCGCGAGGCGTGGCAGGCCGCGCTGCGTGCCCAGGAGCTTCGCGTGTTCGGCTACCGTCTGGCCCTGACGCTGCCGCTGCTGGCGGTGGCGGGCTGGCTGTTCGCACGCCAGCGCAAGAGCACCTGGTGGCCCTTTGTCTGGGGTTTCATCATCTTCGCGGTCTTCACCTTCTTCGTGGAGCTGGTGCCCTACCTGCCCAGCTACGGCGGTTACGTGCGCTACACCGTGGGCATTGTGGTGACGGTTCTGGTGGGGCGGTACGCCATCGTGGCGCTCAACCGCTACCTGGAGCGGCAGAAGGCCGCCGAAACCCTGCCCGACGCCCAGCGCCGCAAAGAGCTGGACTACGACCTGGCACAGGCCCGATTGGCCAAGAGCGTGTGCCCGGGTTGCGAGCGGCCAGTGGACCTGAAGGACGGCAACGTCGACTTCTGTGCCCACTGCGGCCTGTGCCTGTTCAGCCGCTGCGGTGGCTGCCACACGCGCAAGAGCGCGTTCACGCGTTACTGCCAGAGCTGCGGGGAACAGGCCGCCGCGCAGCCCCCGGCGGGTTGAGCCGCGTCAGACCCCGCGTGCCCGGTCGGCCTTGAAACGTGCGCGCAGGGCGCTGAAGGTCCCCGCGTCCAGAGACTCGCGCACCTCGCGCATCAGGTTCAGGTAGTAGTGCAGGTTGTGGATGGTGGTGAGCATGGGGCCCAGCATCTCGCCGCAACGGTCCAGGTGGTGCAGGTAGGCACGGCTGAAGCCTTCGCGACCACCGGCGTCCCAGCTCACGCCGCTGGCACCCGCGCAGGCGTAGCAGGTGCAGGTGGTGTCCAGCGGCTGCGGGTCGGCCTTGTGGCGGGCGTTGCGTATCTTCAGGTCGCCGTAACGGGTGAAGATGGTGCCGTTGCGCGCGTTGCGCGTGGGCATCACGCAGTCGAACATGTCCACGCCGCAGGCCACGCCGTCCACCAGGTCTTCCGGCGTGCCCACGCCCATCAGGTAGCGTGGCTTGTGTGCGGGCAGGCGGTGCGGCGTGTGCGCCATGATCTGCAGCATCAGGTCCTTGGGTTCGCCCACGCTCACGCCGCCAATGGCGTAGCCGGGGAAGTCCATTTCCACCAGCGCCTCCAGCGACTCCTGGCGCAGGTGCTCGAACATCCCTCCCTGCACAATGCCGAACAGCGCGTTGGGGTTGCCCAGACGCTCGAATTCGTTCTTGGAGCGCAAGGCCCAGCGGCGGCTCATCTCCATGCTCTTGCGCGCCTCGGCCTCGGTGGTGATGTGGCCGCTGCCCTTTTCACCCTGCCAGTACGGTGTGCACTCGTCCAGCTGCATCACGATGTCGCTGTTCAGAATGGTCTGGATCTGCATGCTCACCTCGGGCGACATGAACAGCTTGTCGCCGTTCACGGGTGAGGCGAAGTGCACCCCTTCCTCGGTGATCTTGCGCATGGCGCCCAGGCTCCACACCTGGAAGCCGCCCGAGTCCGTGAGGATGGGCTTGTTCCACTTTTCAAACTGGTGCAGGCCGCCAAAGCCTTTCATGATGTCCAGCCCCGGGCGCATCCACAGGTGGAAGGTGTTGCCCAGGATGATCTGCGCGCCCATGTCGTGCAGGCTTTGCGGCATCATGCCCTTGACGGTGCCGTAGGTGCCCACGGGCATGAAGATGGGGGTCTGCACCACGCCGTGGTTGAGCGTGAGCGTGCCACGGCGGGCGTGGCTGTCGGGGTCGTTCTTGAGGAGGTCGAACTTCAACATGGTGGGTGTCGGGGGGCTCACATGCCCAGGGATCGCAGCAGTTCGTCGGTATCGCTGTCGCCGCCTTTGGCGCCTGCAGCTGGTTGGGCGGGCGCGGGGCTGGCGGCCGGGCTGGAGACCTGCGCCATCAGCGCATCCGGGTCGGGGGCTTCCTGCGGCTCGAAGTCGTAGAGCTTGACGAACTCGGTGCGGTCGATCGCCAGTTCCAGGTAAAAGATGTTGTTGCGGCCGGTGTAGAAGGTCACGCGGCGCGCTTCGGGGTGGTCCAGGTTGGCGTCCACGCTCAGCACCACCTGCTTGTTCAGCACCAGCATCTTGGGCTGGTTCTGGGTGATGTGGGTGTGCAGTTCGCGCCGGATCTTGCTGGTGAAGTCCCCCAGCACCTGGTTCATCAGCTCGCCCATCACGTTGGCCACCTCGTCCGAGGTGTAGGAGCTGGCCAAGTCCTCCTTGGACATGCCCATGCTCAGCAGGTAGCTCTGGTACAGCTCCATGGCGGCGGGCGCGGTGAAATTCAGGATCACCAGACCCGAAAACCCGCCGTCGAACAGCACAAAGCAGCCAATGTCCGGCTTCAGGCAGGTCTTCTGGATGCGCTGCACCATGCCGGAGTAGGTGATGTCGCTGTGGGTGGCCGCGTTTAGCACCTTGGTCACGGAATTGCACAGGCTCATCAGCAGGTCTTCGGTGTCGAAGATGACTTCGGAACGGTCAGCAGCCATATCGTTTTCTCGTTGGGTTGACGGACTTGGCCGCCCTCAGGCGGCCTTCTTTAGCAGCATGGCATCACCATAGCTGAAAAAACGGTAGTTATGCGAGATGGCGTGGCGGTACAGCGCCATCACCTGCTCGTATCCGGCAAAGGCGCTCACCAACATCATGAGCGTGCTCTTGGGCAGGTGGAAGTTGGTGATGAGCACGTCCACTGCGCGGAACGGGAAGCCGGGGGTGATGAAGATGTCGGTGTCGCCGCTGGCCTGGCTCGTGCGTGCCCAGCTCTCCAGCGTGCGCACGCTGGTGGTGCCCACGGCCACCACGCGCCCGCCACGGGCCTGGGTGTCGCGCACGGCCTGCTGCGTGGCTTCGGGCACCTGGTACCACTCGCTGTGCATCACGTGCTCGGCAATGTTTTCGGTCTTGCAGGGCTGGAAGGTGCCTGCACCCACGTGCAACGTGACGCTGGCGCGTTGCACGCCGCGGGCGTCCAGTTCGGCCAGCACGCCTTCGTCGAAGTGCAGGGCGGCAGTGGGCGCAGCCACCGCGCCGGGGTGCTTGGCGAACACGGTCTGGTAGCGGCGCTCGTCCTCGGCGGTATCGCCGTGTTCGATGTAAGGAGGCAGCGGCACATGGCCGTGGGCGGCCATCAGCGCGTGCGGCTCGCCGCTGAAGGCAAAGCGGAACAGCGGGCCGTCGTCATTCGGCCAGCGGCCCAGCAGCGTGGCGGTGAAGGCCATTTCCGTGGTGCCGCCCGCGTACATGCGCAGCGTCGCGCCCACTGGCGGCTTCTTGCTGACCTTCATGTGTGCCACCACCTCGTGGCCGGGACCGGGCAGCACGCGCTCCACCAGCAGCTCCACCTTGCCGCCGGAGGATTTCTCCCCGTACAGACGGGCTTTGATCACCTGGGTGTCGTTGAACACCAGCAGGTCGCCTTCGCGCAGCAGGCCAGGCAGATCACGGAAGATGCGGTCCTGTGGCGCGGGGCCGGTGCCGTCGAGCAGGCGGGAAGCACTGCGTTCGGCCGCCGGGTGTTGCGCAATGAGTTCGGGGGGCAGCGAGAAGTCGAAGTCGCTGAGGGTGAAGGCGCGCGGAGCGCCTGGCAAGGCATGCGTCATGGTGCTTGAGGGCCGGACGGGCCCGTTCCAAGTTGAAAAGCCGTGATTGTGCCAGTTTGGTGCGTCCAGACGGCTCAAGGCTTGACCGGGGCGCGGTTGTTGCGGCGGCGCTCGATGCCGCTTTCCTCGTAATAGCGTGCCTTGGCCTGGTACATCGCCAGATCGGCTTGCTGCAGCGCGGTGCTCAGGGACTCCCCGGCCTGGCAGGTGGCCTGGCCGATGGACAGGCTCAGCGGGTGCCCCGTGTAGAACTGGTTGTTCAGCTCCAGCACGGAGAGGATGCGGTCCTGGACGGCTGTGGCGCCAGCCGCGTCCGTGGCGGGCAGCAGCACGGCGAATTCGTCGCCGCCGATGCGTGCAGCGCAGGCCGGCGCGTCCACCGCCTTGGACAGCACCTCGCCCACGCGACGTAGCATCTCGTCACCGGCGCCGTGGCCCTCGTCGTCGTTCACCTGCTTCAGCCCGTTGAGGTCGATGGCCAGCACGCTCACTGGCCACGGCCCCTTGCGCGTGAGGCGGTTGATCTCGTCGGCGTAATAGGCGCGGTTGCGCAGCTTGGTGAGCACGTCGTGCTTGCCCAGGTATTCCAGGTAGGCCTCGGCCTTCTTGCGGGCGGTGATGTCGACCAGCGACACCAGCACCAGGCCCCAATCGGCTTCGTGGCCGTCCAGCACCGAAAACTGCATGTGGATGTGCAGCAACTCGCCGTTGAGCGAGTAGTTCACCACCTCGCGCTGTTGGAAGAGCTTGCCTTCCCACAGGTCGATGAGCTGCTCGGCGAAGGAGTCGTGCATCTCGTCACGGAAGACCTGCCCCAGGTCGCGCAGCAGGTGGTGTTTGTCGCTGGCGCTGAACATGCGCAGCGTCAGGCGGTTCACGTCGATGACGCGGATTTCCTGCATGCAGCGGGTCACGAACTCCGGGTGCACCTTCAGGAACACGCGGAAGTCCTGAATGCCCTGGGCGCGCACTTCGTCCACCAGCTGCTTGACGGCCTGGAAATCCTCCACCCACAGGGAGACGGGGGAGCGTTCGAACAGATCACGGGCGTATTGCTCGCTGCGCTGCAGTCCGGCGGCAGCCTGCACGCGTTCGGTGATGTCTTCCAGCGAGACGAGCATCCGGCTCCAGTCGCCTTCGTGTCCGGGCAGCATGCGTGCACGCACATCCACGTCCAGGCGGCGGCCGTCCAGGGCATAGTTCACAGTCTGGTTGGCGAATTCCAGGGCGCCGTCCCACAGGGCGCAAAGCTCCTCGACGACCGTGTGGTGCATGTCGCGCGAGAACACCTTGTCCAGGTTGGCCACCAGTTCTTCCTGCGTGGCCGCGCCGAACAGCTCCAGGGTGCGCCGGTTCACCTGCAGCACCTTCAGGCAGGCCGTGCACTCGCCCACACGGGCCGGGTCCTGGCGCAGATGGGCGCGCAGGTCGGTCACGCCCAGGGCGCGCCAGCGTTCAAAGAGCGCCTTGAGGCCACTGTAGTCTTCCAGCCACAGCGAAACGGGGGCCAGTTCGAACATGTGTTCGTGGTCGGACAGGGCAGGCATGGTGTGTCTTTCGTGGCGGCCGGAGGGTCTTGGAGTGTAATTTGCTGCGCCGCAGCAAATGCCGTACCATCGGGTGGCGAAACCATCAGTATCACCCAAGCACCGGAAGGAAGTCCCTCATGCCGCTCGTCGTTTTCAACCAGAAAGGCGGGGTGGGCAAGTCCACCATCACCTGCAACCTGGCGGCCATCAGCGCGGCGCAGGGGCTGCGCACTTTGGTGATCGACCTGGACCCGCAAGGCAACTCCACCCATTACCTGGTGGGCGGGCAGGTGGCCGACGACCAGCCCACGGTGGCCACCTTCTTCGAGCAGACGCTGAGCTTCAGTTTCCGACCGGTACCGCCCACCGACTTCGTCCTGGCCACGCCGTTCGAGGGTCTGCACCTCATGGCTGCCAGCCCCCGGCTGGACGAACTGGCGTCCAAGCTGGAGTCGCGCCACAAGATCTACAAGTTGCGCGAGGCTCTGCAGCAGTTGACGGAGAGCTACGACCGCATCTACGTCGACACCCCGCCCGCGCTGAACTTCTACACCCGCTCGGCGCTGATGGGGGCCAGCGGCTGTCTCATCCCCTTCGATTGCGACGATTTCTCTAGGCAAGCGCTCTATATCCTGTTGGAAAACGTGCAGGAAATCCGCGCCGACCACAACCCGGAGCTGCAGGTCAAGGGCATTGTCGTCAACCAGTTCCAGCCGCGTGCCAACTTGCCAAAGCGCCTGGTGCAGGATCTGCTGGACGAAGGGCTACCGGTGTTGGAGCCCTACCTGCCCTCATCGGTGAAGGTGCGCGAGTCGCACCAGCTCTCGCGCCCCATGATCCACCTGGAACCCCGCCACAAGCTGACCCAGGCGCTGGTGGAACTGCACGCCCGGCTCTGAACTTGCCGGCCGGGCTCAGCCCAGCGCCCAGTGGGCCGCTTGCAGGTACAGCGGGATACCGAACAGGATGTTGAGCGGGAAGGTCACCCCCAGCGACAGGCCGAAGTAGAGCGAGGGGTTGGCTTCGGGGATGGCGTGGCGCAGCACGGCGGGCACGGCGATGTAAGAGGCGCTGGCCGCCAGCACCATCAGCAGCGAGGCGTCGCCCGCGCCGATGCCCAGCAGTGCGCACAGGCCAAGCGCCAGGGTGGCATGCACCAGCGGCCCCAGCACGGCGTACGCGATCAGCCAGGGCGACTGGCCACGCACCTTGGGCATGTTGCGGGCGGCCAGCAGCCCCATGTCCAGCAGGAAGAAGGCGAGCATGCCCTTGAACAGGTCACCGGTGAACGGCTTCATGGCGGTGTGGCCCGATTCACCCGTGGTCAGGCCAATGACTATCGCACCCAGCAGCAGGAGCTGGGCGCCGTCGGTGAAGGACTCGTGCAGCACCTTGCCCAGCGAGAAGCCGTTGCCGCTCTGACCCGAGGGGCCGCCGAGGATCGCTACGCCCCCTGTCTGGATGCCTGCGGTCTGGCTGGCGGCAGCGCGCTGGCGCAACGCGTTGGCCAGCACCACGGCCATGATGATCGCGGGGGACTCCATCAGCGCCATGGCCGCAGCCATGTAGCCGCCGTAGGCCAGGCCCTGGCTTTCCAGCGTCTGCACTGCCGTGATGAAGGTGACGGCACTCACCGAGCCGTAGGTGGCCGCCACGGCGGCAGCGTCCAGTGGCGCCAGCACGCGGCGCAACAGCCAGTAGCCCAGCAGCGGGACCAGCACTGCCAGCGCCACGGCGGCGCCCAGGCTGCGGGCCACGTCCAGCGTGAAGCCGGATGCTGCCAGCGCAAAGCCGCCCTTCAGGCCGAGCGCCATCAGCAGGTACAGCGACAGGAAGCGCGAAATGGGTGCCGGAATCTCCAGGTTGGACTTCACGGTGCCGGCCAGCACGCCGAAGACGAAAAAGAGGATGGCGGGGTCGATGAGGTTTTGCATGGCGGTCCAAGGTTCAACTGGACCCGATGCTAGGGAAAACCATCAATTAAGTAAAATCGATTTATTGCAGAATATGTATAGGTATTTATCTATGAATGCCACCTTTCGACAGTTGCGGCTCTTCTTGGCGCTGGCCGACCTGGGCAGCGTGAGCGCCGCCGCGCGGGCCACCCACGTCACCCAGCCCACGGCCTCCATGCAGTTGCGTGAGCTGGCCGACGCCGTGGGCCTGCCCTTGCACGAAGTCATTGGCAAGAAGGTGTACCTCACGGCGGCGGGTGAGGCGCTGGCCAGCACGGCCAGGGCCATGGTGGGGGAATGGTCGCTGTTCGAGCAGCAGGTGGCCGCCATGAAGGGGCTGCACCAAGGCCAGCTGCGGGTGGCGGTGGTGAGCACCGCCAAGTACTTCGTGCCGCGCTGGCTGGGTGCGTTCTGCAAGGCCTACCCCGAAGTCGAGATCGCCCTGGAAATCCTCAACCGCGACGGGGTCGTCCAGCGCCTGCGGCGCAACCAGGACGACATCTCCATCATGTCCATACCGCCAAAGGACCTGGACATCGAGCAGCGCGAGTTCCTGCCCAACCCGCTCGTGGTGGTGGCGCCCAGCGGGCACCCGCTGGCTGGCAGGCCAGCCATCCCGCTGGCAGAGCTGGCTGGCGAGCGTTTCATCTTGCGTGAACCGGGGTCGGGCACGCGCATGGCGGCGGAAGCCCACTTCCGCGCACACGCCTTCACGCCGCAGGTCCGTCTGGCGCTGGGCAGCAACGAGGCCATCAAGCAGGCGGTCGCGGGCGGCATGGGGCTGTCGGTGCTGTCACGCCATGCGCTGGCGCCGGACGTTGCCGGCGAGGGGCTTTGTGTGCTCGACGTGGAGGACTTCCCCATCCACGCCAGCTGGTACATCGTTCACCTCCGCGGCAAACAGCTGTCGCCGCTGGCACGCGTGTTCCAGCAGCACCTGCTCACGCAGGCGCACGGCATCACGCGCCACACGGGCCGGGAATGACGGTAGTGGCAAAATTTCAGATAAAGCAGGAGTTTGCTTCAGTCATATTCTGCTTCTTCCGAAATCTGACAATCCCTAGCATGTCGACTCTTGCCGTTTTGCGAAAGGTTGCCCGATGAAGTGTCCACACTGTGTCGATGTCGTGCTGGTGATGACGGAGCGACAAGGCGTCGAAATCGATTACTGTCCGCAGTGCAGAGGTGTCTGGCTCGACAGAGGCGAACTCGACAAGCTGATTGAGCGCAGTGCCGCGCCCGCAGCAAGCGCCCCTGCCGTGCCGCCTCGCCGCCCCGGTTTCGTCGATTCCGGGTACGGGTATACCGGGCATGGCAAGCGCAAATACAAATCCTGGCTGAGCGAAATTTTCGACTGATCCCGATGCTGACCCACCTCATGTTTTTCATTGCCGGACTGGCCGCCCTGATCATCGGGGCCGATGCCTTGGTCCGGGGCGCCTCGAAACTGGCCCTTTCCCTGGGGATTTCCCCTCTGGTGGTCGGGCTGACCATCGTTGCCTTTGGCACGAGCGCGCCCGAGATGGCCGTGTCGACTGGGGCCGTCCTCAACGGCCAGAGCGATATCGCCATCGGCAACGTGGTGGGCAGCAACATCTTCAACGTCCTCTTCATCCTGGGGGCCAGCGCGCTCATCGCGCCTTTGGTGGTGCACGTGCAGCTGATCCGCCAGGAGGTCCCCATCATGCTGGGGGCGGCGCTGCTCATGCTGGTGCTCGGCCTGGACGGCAGCATCAGCTGGGTCGACGGCGCCCTGCTGCTGGTGCTGATGGTGTTGTACACCGTCTTCCTCATCGTGCAGTCACGCCGGGAGTCGGCGGCCGCGGCCAGCGAATTCGAAGCAGAGCTCCAGCCGTCGCCCGTCAATGCCTGGGACGCGCGCTGGCCGGTGCAAGTGGCGCTGATCGCCGCTGGCCTGGGCATGCTTGTGCTCGGCTCCGACTGGCTCGTGTCGTCGTCGGTGGCGTTTGCCAAGGCGCTGGGTGTGAGTGACCTGGTCATCGGCCTGACGATCGTGGCCGCCGGGACGTCCATGCCCGAGGTCGCCACCTCTCTGACGGCCGCCTTCAAGGGGGAGCGTGACATTGCCGTGGGCAACGTGGTGGGCAGCAATACCTTCAACATCCTGGGGTGCGTGGGCCTGGGCGGCGTGGCGTCCGGAGCGCTCGGTTTGCCGCTGGCTTCGTCCGTGCTCACGTTTGACATCTGGGTGATGCTTGCGGCGCTGTTCGCCTGCTTGCCCGTGTTCCTGACGGGGCGGGAGATCGCCCGTTGGGAAGGCGGGGTCTTCCTTGGCTATTACGTGGCCTACGTGGTCTATCTGATCCTGGCAGCGCAGCAGCACGCCGCTTTGCCAGCCTATTCCGCCACCATGATGGGCTTCGTGGTGCCCTTGACCATCGTGACTTTTGTGGTGGTGCTGCTGCGTCAGAAATCACCTTCCGCGTCCTGATGGGCGCCCGGGCTGCGGCACAATGCCGCCATGCCCGACGCCGTGTCCCATCCGCCACCGGCCGCCGCCGAGCGCAAGCCGCTGTCCGCGCCGCAGAAGGCGATGCGCAAGCTCGGTCTGGTGCGCGCCATCGACCTGGCCTTGCACCTGCCCCTGCGTTATGAGGACGAAACGCGCATCGTCCGGCTGGCTGACGCGCGCGAGGGCGGGGCCGTGCAGATCGAGGGCACTGTCACCGCCAGCGAGGTGAGCTTTCGTCCGCGCCGCCAGTTGCTCGTCACCCTGGACGACGGCAGCGACACCTGCACGCTGCGCTTCTTCAGCTTCTACCCCTCGCACCAGAAGACCCTGGTCCCGGGCGCGCGCATCCGGGCGCGGGGTGAACTGCGCGGCGGCTTCCTGGGCTGGACCATGATGCACCCCAGCTTTCACGCGGCGGGTGGGGAGCTGCCCGATGCGCTCACGCCGGTGTATCCCACCAGCGCGGGTTTGCCGCAGGCCTATCTGCGCCGCGCCGTGGTGTCGGGGCTGGAGCGTGCCGACCTGGGCGACACCGTGCCGCCCGAAGCCGTGGCCGAATGCCCTGGCGTGCGTGGCTGGACGCTGCGCCAGGCGCTGCGCTTTCTGCACCATCCCGCGCCGGACGTTTCGCTGGCCGCGCTGGAAGACCGTTCGCACCCAGCGTGGCAGCGACTCAAGGCCGAAGAGTTGCTGGCCCAGCAACTGTCCCAGCACCAGGCCAAGCTGGAGCGCGACCGGCTGCGCGCTCCCGCGCTGGCTGCGCGCACCGGGGGGCTGCATGAGCAGTTGCTGGCCGCGCTGCCGTTCCAGCTCACCCACGCGCAACGCCGTGTGGGCGATGAAATTGCCCAGGACCTGGCCCGCCCGGTACCCATGCACCGCCTGTTGCAGGGCGACGTGGGCAGCGGCAAGACGGTGGTGGCCGCACTGGCCGCCACGCTGGCCATCGACGCTGGCTGGCAGTGTGCGCTGATGGCGCCTACCGAGATCCTGGCAGAGCAGCACTTTGCCAAATTGGTTGGCTGGCTCACGCCCTTGCTGGAACCCTTGGGAAAGGAAGTGGCCTGGCTTACCGGCAGTCAGAAAAAGAAAGAACGCAAGGAGATGCTCGATCGCATCGAAAGCGGCCGTGCCGCCCTGGTGGTGGGCACACACGCCGTCATCCAGGAGCAGGTGCGTTTTCAGCGGCTGGCGCTGGCGCTCATCGACGAGCAACACCGCTTCGGCGTGGCCCAGCGCCTGGCCCTGCGCGAGAAGATGCAGGACGCTGGCCTGGAGCCCCACCTGCTGATGATGAGCGCCACCCCCATCCCGCGCACGCTCGCCATGAGCTACTACGCCGATCTGGATGTATCCACCATCGACGAGTTGCCGCCGGGGCGTACGCCCATCGTCACCAAGGTCGTGGCCGACAGCCGCCGCGACGAGGTGATCGAGCGCATCCGTGCCCAGGTGGCGCAGGGACGGCAGGTCTATTGGGTGTGTCCGCTCATCGAGGAAAGCGAGGCGCTGGACCTGAACAACGCCACCGCGACCCATGCCGAGTTGAGTGCGGCCATGACGGGCATCACCGGGCCGGATGGTTCACCCGTGCTGGTGGGGCTGTTGCATTCCCGCATGCCGGTGGCCGAGAAGAAGGCCGTCATGGCGCTCTTCAGCAGCGGGGCCATGGGCGTGCTGGTCAGCACCACCGTCATTGAGGTGGGGGTGGATGTGCCCAACGCCTCGCTCATGGTCATCGAGCATGCCGAGCGCTTTGGTTTGAGCCAGTTGCACCAGCTGCGCGGCCGGGTGGGGCGCGGTGCGGCGGCCTCTGCCTGCGTGCTGCTTTACGCCACCAACGAGGGCGGGCGGGTCAGCGAGACCGCGCGCGAGCGCCTGCGCGCCATGGCGGAGACCCACGACGGCTTTGAAATCGCCCGGCGCGATCTGGAGATACGCGGCCCAGGCGAATTCCTGGGTGCGCGCCAGTCCGGCGCGGCCATGCTGCGCTTCGCTGACCTCAACACAGATACCCACCTGCTGGAATGGGCGCGGGCCTGGGCGCCCAGAATGCTTGCCAAATGGCCCGATATGGCGCAAAAACACGTGGATCGCTGGTTGGGTGGAAAATCCGACTATCTGAAAGCCTGAACCGATAGCAGCCATGACCCTGACCGAACTCAAATACATCGTCGCCGTGGCGCGCGAGAAGCACTTCGGCAAGGCGGCTGAGGCCTGCTTCGTCTCGCAGCCCACGCTTAGCGTGGCCATCAAGAAGCTGGAAGAAGAGCTGGAACTCAAGCTCTTCGAGCGCAACGCCAGTGAAGTGGCGGTCACGCCCTTGGGCGAGGAGATCGTGCGTCAGGCCCAGGTCGTGCTGGAGCAGGCCGCTTCCATCAAAGAGATTGCCAAGCGCGGCAAGGACCCGCTGGCCGGGCCGTTGCGGCTGGGTGTCATCTACACCATCGGCCCCTACCTGCTGCCCGACCTGGTCCGCCAGGTGATCGAGCACACGCCGCAGATGCCGCTGATGCTGCAGGAAAACCTCACGGCCAAGCTGCTCGAGCAACTGCGCCTGGGCGAAATCGACGCCGCCGTGCTTGCCGAACCCTTCCCCGACACCAACCTGGCCATTGCCCCGCTGTACGACGAGCCTTTTGTTGCCGTGGTGCCCGTCACGCATCCGCTGGCCCAGCGCGACAACATCACCGCCGAAGAACTGAAGCAGGAGACCATGCTGCTGCTGGGCACCGGGCACTGCTTCCGCGACCATGTGCTGGAGGTCTGCCCCGAGTTCGCCCGTTTTTCCAACGACGCCGAGGGCATCCGCAAGAGTTTCGAGGGGTCGTCGCTGGAGACCATCAAGCACATGGTGGCTGCGGGCATGGGCATCACCCTGGTGCCGCGCCTGAGCGTGCCCGCGTCTGCACTGGAGCCAGGTGCCAAGACCCTGCCACCTGGTTCTGGACCGGGCGACAGCTCCTATGTGCGCTACCTGCCGTTCGCGGGGGACCCGCCCACGCGTCGCGTGGTGCTGGCCTGGCGGCGCAGCTTCACCCGCTACGAGGCCATCGCTGCCCTGCGCAACGCCATCTACGCCTGTGAACTGCCGGGCGTCAAACGCCTGTCGTCCTGACCTGATTTTCCCCTTATCCTCGGCTCTTTCCACTGTGCGCGACAAGCTCTCCCTCTATCTCGATCTGATCCGCTGGAACCGCCCAGCGGGCTGGCTGTTGCTCCTGTGGCCCAGCCTGTCCGCGCTCTGGGTGGCCTCGGGCGGCTGGCCGGGCTGGCACCTGCTGGCGGTGTTCGTGCTGGGCACCATCCTCATGCGCAGTGCCGGGTGTTGTGTGAATGACGTGGCCGACCGCGACTTCGACCGCCACGTCAAGCGCACCGCCCAGCGGCCGGTGACCAGCGGCCGCATCTCGGTGAAGGAGGCGCTGGCCGTCGGCGCGGTGCTGGCCTTCGTTGCCTTTTTGCTGGTGCTGACCACCACGGCGGCGGCCGTGGCCTGGTCGTTCCCGGCGCTGGCCGTGGCGCTGGTCTACCCCTACGCCAAGCGCGTGGTGTCCATGCCGCAGGCGGTGCTGGGCGTGGCCTTCAGCTTTGGCATACCCATGGCCTACGCTGCGGTGCAGAGCCAGGTGCCGTGGCAGGCCTGGGCGCTGCTGGTGGCCAACCTGTTCTGGGTGCTGGCCTACGACACCGAATACGCCATGGTGGACCGCGACGACGACCTCAAGATCGGGATGAAGACCTCGGCCATCACCCTGGGCCGCTGGGACGTGCTGGCCGTCACGTCTTTCTATCTGGTTCACCTGGGCTTGTGGGGTGCCTTGCTGTGGCCGTTGGCCGGGGGCTGGCTGTTCGGTCTGGGGCTGGTGCTGGCACTGGTGCAAGTGGTTTGGCACTACTCCATGATCCGCGGACGCACCCGCGAGGGGTGCTTCCGCGCCTTCCGGCTGAACCACTGGCTGGGCTTCACCCTGTTTGCCGGGCTGGCGCTCCAGCTGGCATTGGGGTGAGCGGGTCTCAGCGGCCGAATTCGTCGCCCAGTTCGCGGGCGCGTTCGCGTGCGGCGTGCATGGCCTTGACGAAGGCGTCGGCCACGCCGCTGTCCGCCATCGACGTGAGCGCAGCGTAGGTCGTGCCGCCCTTGGAGGTCACGCGCTCCCGCAGCACCTCGGGTGGTTCGTCAGACGATTGCGCCAGGGTCGCAGCACCCACAAATGTGCCAATCGCCAACTCGGTGGCGGTCTGCCCGCTCAGCCCCATCTCGGTGCCCGCACGGCGCATGGCCTCCAGGAAGTAAAACACATAGGCAGGGCCGGAGCCGGACAGGGCGGTCACGGCGTCCAGATCCGACTCCGCGTTGAGCCAGACGAAACGCCCGGTGGTGCCGACCACGGCATCCACCAATCTCCGGTCCTCCGGGCTTGCCGCTGGGCGGGCATACAGCCCCGTCATCCCAAGCCCGACAAGCGCTGGGGTGTTGGGCATGGCGCGCACAATGCGCTCGGTGCCCAACCAGGCAACCATGCTGTCGCTGCGGATACCTGCGGCCACGCTCAGGTGCAGCGCATTGTGCGTGTGGGCGGCGCAGGCCAGTGCAGCATCCTTGAACGTCTGGGGCTTCACCGCCCAAACCACGGCGTGTGCCGTACCCAGTGCGGGGTCAGCCTGCTCGAAAGTCTGCACCCCGAATTCGGCGCGCAACTTGTCCCGCTGGGCGGCAAAGGGTTCGACCACGTCGATCTGTGTCGCAGGCAGACCCTGGCGGATCAGCCCGCCAATGATCGCGCTGGCCATGTTCCCGCCGCCGATGAAGGCCAGGCGGGTACCTGAAGGGAGGGTGCTGGTGTTCATGGCCAAGCATTGTCACCGTTTCCGTTGAGATTTGTGGTGCCCGGGCCACAACTTGTGCCGCCGGGGGTACTTGACTCGCTGATTCCGATGTGCCACAATGCGCAGCTTCGCCCTCGTGGGTGAAGTATTTCTGCCCACCGAAGCCTGGGTGTTTTCCTAGTGAAAACGCGCTGGTGACGACGGGCCCAAGACTGATCGCCTGCTGCCGTGGTGGTGGCTGGGATTCAAGTTGGGACTTAAATCAAATGATCCAAACGCAATCTCGACTCGATGTTGCTGACAACACGGGTGCCAAGTCCGTGATGTGCATCAAGGTGCTGGGTGGTTCCAAGCGCCGGTACGCCAGCGTGGGCGACATCATCAAAGTGAGCATCAAGGAAGCCGCACCGCGTGGCCGCGTCAAAAAAGGCGAGGTCTACAACGCTGTGGTCGTTCGCACCGCCAAGGGCATCCGCCGTGGCGACGGTGCCTTGATCAAGTTCGATGGCAACGCCGCTGTGTTGCTGAACGCCAAGCTGGAGCCCATCGGCACCCGCATCTTCGGACCCGTGACGCGCGAGCTGCGTACCGAGAAGTTCATGAAGATCGTGTCCCTGGCGCCCGAGGTCCTGTAAGGAATCGTCATGAACAAGATCCGTAAAGGCGACGAAGTGATCGTCATCGCTGGCCGCGACAAGGGCAAGCGTGGCACCGTGGTCCAGCGTGCAGACGAAGAGCGCGTGCTGGTCGAAGGTGTGAACCTGGTGAAGAAGCACACCAAGCCCAACCCCATGAAGGGTGTGGCCGGTGGCATCGTGGAGAAATCCATGCCCATCCACCAGTCCAATGTGGCCATCTTCAACGCGGCCACCGGCAAAGCCGACCGCGTGGGTGTGAAAGTGCTGGCTGACGGCAAGAAAGTGCGCGTCTACAAGTCCAGCGGCGAAGAAATCAAGGTGGCATGACCATGGCACGCTTCCAACAAATCTACCGCGACAAGATTGCGCCTGCTCTGAAGGAGCAGTTTGGCTACACCTCCGTGATGGAAGTGCCGCGCATCACCAAGATCACCCTGAACATGGGCGTCAGCGAAGCCGTGGCCGACAAGAAGGTCATGGACAACGCCGTGGGCGACCTGACCAAGATCGCCGGCCAGAAGCCCGTCGTGACC
Source organism: Hydrogenophaga aquatica (assembly GCF_054780915.1). NCBI lineage: Bacteria > Pseudomonadati > Pseudomonadota > Betaproteobacteria > Burkholderiales > Comamonadaceae > Hydrogenophaga > Hydrogenophaga aquatica. Next base: position 16,612 of record NZ_BAAGVK010000016.1, read on the forward strand.
AAGGCTCGCAAGGCCATCGCCGGTTTCAAGATCCGCGAAGGCCAGGCCATCGGCTGCATGGTGACCCTGCGTGGTGCCCAGATGTACGAATTCCTGGACCGTTTCGTGACCGTGGCTCTGCCCCGCGTGCGTGACTTCCGTGGTATTTCCGGCAAGGCTTTCGACGGCCGCGGCAACTACAACATCGGCGTGAAAGAGCAGATCATCTTCCCCGAAATCGAATACGACAAGGTGGATGCACTGCGTGGTCTGAACATCAGCATCACGACGACGGCCAAGAGCGACGAAGAGTGCAAGGCTCTGCTGGCTGGTTTCCGTTTCCCGTTCAAGAACTGAGGTGGCGTGTGGCTAAACAAGCTTTGCTCCAGCGTGAACTCAAGCGCGAAAAACTCGCCGCCAAGTTTGCCAACAAATACAACGAGTTGAAGGCCATCTCCAAGGATGCGCAGCGTTCCGACGAGGAACGTGACGCCGCCCGTCTGGCCCTGCAGAAACTGCCCCGCAACGCCAACCCGACCCGCCAGCGCAACCGTTGTGAAATCACCGGTCGCCCCCGTGGCACTTTCAAGCAGTTCGGCCTCGGCCGCATGAAAGTCCGCGAAATGGCTTTTGCCGGTGAAATTCCCGGCGTGACCAAGGCCAGCTGGTAAGCCGTAGGAGTAACGAAATGAGCATGAGTGATCCTATCGCCGATATGCTGACCCGCATCCGCAACGCGCAGATGGTCGACAAGGCCACCGTGGCCATGCCTTCTTCCAAAGTGAAGGCCGCCATCGCGCAAGTGCTGAAGGACGAGGGTTACATCGACGGTTTCCAAGTCAAGGTCGAGGGCGGCAAGAGCCAGCTCGAGATCGCCCTGAAGTACTACGCCGGCCGCCCCGTGATCGAGCGTATCGAGCGCGTTAGCCGTCCTGGCCTGCGCATCTACAAGGGTGCTAAATCCATTCCCCAGGTCCAGAACGGTCTGGGGGTTGCCATCGTCACCACGCCCAAGGGTGTGATGACCGATCGCAAAGCCCGCGCTGCCGGTGTCGGCGGTGAAGTCTTGTGTTACGTCGCCTGACGCGGGCATTGAGGAGAATCTGAAATGTCTCGTGTAGGTAAATTGGCTGTGGCCATTCCGCAAGGCGTGGAAGTGACCGTCAAGCCGGAAAGCATCAGTGTCAAGGGTGCTCTCGGTGCGATGGACCTGGCCCTGAACCCGCTGGTCAAGGTCGTGAACGCCGACTCCAAGCTGTCGTTCACCCCGGTGGACGATTCGCGCGATGCGAACGCCATGAGCGGCACCATCCGCCAGCTGGTCAACAACATGGTCCTGGGCGTGAGCAAGGGCTTTGAGAAGAAGCTGAGCCTGGTGGGCGTGGGCTACAAGGCCGCCGCTTCCGGCAACAAGCTGAACCTGGCTGTGGGCTTTTCCCACCCCGTCGACTTCGTGATGCCTGCTGGCATCACCGTCGCCACCCCGACCCCGACCGAAATCGTGGTCAAGGGCGCCGACCGTCAGCGCGTGGGCCAGATCGCTTCTGAGATCCGTGCCGTGCGTCCCCCCGAGCCTTACAAGGGCAAGGGCATCCGTTATGCGGATGAGAAGGTCGTCATCAAAGAGACCAAGAAGAAATAAGGACTGCGAACATGTTGACGAAAAAAGAACAGCGTTTGCGCCGTGCCCGTCAGACCCGCATCCGCATTGCACAGCAAGGCGCCGTGCGTCTGACCGTGAACCGCACGAACCTGCACATCTATGCCAACGTCATCTCTGGCGACGGCTCCAAGGTGCTGGCCTCTGCGTCCACCGCCGAAGCCGAAGTGCGTGCACAGCTGGGTGCCTCCGGTAAAGGTGGCAACAAAGCCGCTGCCGAGCTGATCGGCAAGCGCATTGCCGAAAAGGCGAAAGCCGCCGGCATCGAGAAAGTGGCCTTCGACCGTTCCGGTTTTGCTTACCACGGCCGTGTCAAAGCCCTGGCAGATGCCGCGCGTGAAGCCGGCCTGCAGTTCTGATTGGGGAAATGCAAATGGCAAAGATGCAAGCAAATGTGAAGAGCGAAGCCAACGACGACGGCTTGCGCGAGAAGATGATTGCGGTCAACCGCGTGACCAAAGTGGTCAAGGGCGGCCGCATCATGGGTTTCGCCGCGCTGACCGTGGTCGGTGATGGCGATGGCCGCGTCGGTATGGGTAAGGGCAAGGCCCGCGAAGTGCCCGTGGCCGTGCAAAAAGCCATGGACGAAGCCCGCCGCAACATGTTCAAGGTGGCGCTCAAGAGCGGCTCCCTGCATCACGCGGTGCAAGGCAGCCACGGCGCCTCCAACGTGATGATGCTGCCCGCCGTCAAAGGTACCGGCATCATCGCCGGCGGCCCGATGCGTGCTGTGTTCGAGGTGCTGGGTGTGACCGACGTCGTGGCCAAGAGCCATGGCTCGAGCAATCCCTACAACCTGGTGCGCGCCACGCTGGACGCCCTGAAGAACTCGACGACTCCTGCCGAAGTGGCCGCCAAGCGTGGCAAGTCGGTGGAAGACATCCTGGGTTGATTGGAACGATCATGACGACCACCAACACCATCAAAGTGCAACTCGTGCGCAGCCCCATCGGTTGCAAAGAGTCCCACCGCGCCACCGTGCGTGGCCTGGGTCTGCGCAAGCTCAACAGCGTCAGCGAACTGCAGGACACCCCCGCAGTGCGCGGCATGATCAACAAGATCAGCTACCTGGTCAAAGTGATCTGATCGGAGTCAAGACATGGAACTCAACACTCTCAAGCCCGCAGCTGGTGCCAAGCACGCCAAGCGTCGCGTGGGCCGTGGCATCGGCTCCGGTCTGGGCAAGACCGCCGGCCGCGGTCACAAGGGCCAGAAGTCCCGTGCCGGTGGCTACCACAAGGTCGGCTTCGAAGGCGGTCAGATGCCTTTGCAGCGCCGTCTGCCCAAGCGCGGTTTCAAATCTCAAAGCCTGAAGTTCAACGCGGAAGTCACCCTGGCTGATCTGCAGGTTCTGGGCGCGTCCGAAGTGGACGTCCTGGTGCTGAAGCAGGCAGGCCTGGTGCCCGAGCTGGCCAAGAAGGTCAAGGTCATCAAGACTGGCGAGCTCAGCATCGCCGTCAAGCTGTCCAACATCGGTGCCACCGCTGGTGCGAAGGCAGCCATCGAAGCCGCTGGCGGCTCGCTGGCCTGATCTGGCATAACACACGGAAACGCTTGTGGCCACGAACGCAGCAACCCTAGCCAAGACAGGCAAGTTCGGCGATTTGCGTCGCCGTCTTGTGTTCCTGCTCCTGGCCTTGGTGGTTTACCGCATTGGCGCGCACATTCCTGTGCCGGGGATCGATCCCGCCCAGCTGGAACAGCTCTTCAAGGGCCAGCAGGGCGGTATCCTGAGCCTCTTCAACATGTTCTCGGGCGGTGCGCTTTCGCGCTTCACCGTGTTCGCGTTGGGGATCATGCCCTACATCTCGGCCTCGATCATCATGCAGTTGATGACCTACGTGGTTCCCACGTTCGAGCAGCTGAAGAAGGAAGGCGAGGCCGGCCGTCGCAAGATCACGCAGTACACCCGCTACGGGACACTGGGTCTGGCCATTTTCCAGGCGCTCGGCATTGCCGTGGCACTGGAAAGCTCGCCTGGTCTGGTGATCGATCCCGGTTTTGCCTTCCGCTTCACGGCGGTGGTGAGCCTGGTCGCAGGGACGATGTTCCTGATGTGGCTGGGGGAGCAGATCACCGAGCGTGGTTTGGGTAACGGCATCTCTATCCTGATCTTTGCAGGTATTGCTGCCGGTTTGCCCAACGCCGTCGGTGGGTTGCTGGAGCTGGTTCGTACCGGTGCCATGAACATTCTGGTGTCCGTCTTCATCGTGGCACTGGTGGTCCTGGTCACCTACTTCGTGGTCTTTGTCGAACGCGGACAGCGCAAGATCCTGGTGAATTACGCACGCCGTCAGGTGGGCAACAAGGTGTACGGCGGCCAGTCGTCCCACCTGCCCCTCAAGCTGAACATGGCGGGTGTGATTCCTCCGATCTTCGCTTCGTCGATCATCCTGCTGCCCACCACCCTGGTGAGCTGGGTCAGCACCGGTGACGCCACCCGCTGGCTGCGAGACATCGCCGCCGCGCTGTCGCCCGGGCAACCGATCTACGTTGCGTTCTACGCCGCAGCCATCGTGTTCTTCTGTTTCTTCTACACGGCGTTGGTCTTCAACAGTCGCGAGACTGCCGACAACCTGAAGAAGAGCGGGGCGTTCATTCCGGGTATCCGCCCCGGGGACCAGACCGCGCGTCACATCGACAAGATCCTTGTGCGTCTGACCCTGGCCGGTGCCATCTACATCACGTTGGTGTGTCTGTTGCCTGAGTTTCTGATCCTGAAGTACAACGTTCCGTTCTACTTCGGTGGAACCTCGCTGCTGATCATCGTGGTTGTGACCATGGACTTCATGGCCCAGGTTCAGAACTACGTGATGTCACAACAGTACGAATCGTTGCTGAAAAAGGCCAACTTCAAGGCAACACCAGGTGTTTGAAAAATGGCGAAAGACGACGTCATTGAGATGCAGGGCGAGGTCATTGAAAACCTCCCCAACGCCACGTTCCGTGTGAAGTTGGAGAACGGTCACGTGGTTCTGGGTCACATCTCCGGCAAGATGCGCATGCACTACATCCGCATTCTTCCCGGCGACAAGGTCAAGGTGGAGCTCACGCCCTACGACCTGACCCGGGCCAGGATCGTGTTCCGCGCCAAGTGAAGAGTTTTTGAGATTTATCTAGGAGAGAAACATGCGAGTTTCGGCTTCGGTCAAGAAAATGTGCCGCAACTGTAAGATCATCCGTCGCCATGGCGTCGTGCGAGTCATCTGCACCGACCCGCGACACAAGCAGCGTCAAGGCTGATACGTTTAGAGGACCACCATGGCACGTATTGCAGGTATCAACATTCCGCCTCACAAGCACGCCGAGATCGGCCTGACCGCCATCTTCGGTATCGGTCGTACCCGTGCTCGCAAGATTTGCGAAGCTTGCGGCATTGCTTACGACAAGAAGATCAAGGAGCTGTCCGACGCCGAACTCGAAAAGGTTCGCGATCAGGTCAACACCTACACCATCGAAGGCGATCTGCGTCGTGAAACCACGATGAACATCAAGCGCCTGATGGACATCGGCTGCTACCGTGGTTTCCGTCACCGCCGCGGCCTGCCCGTGCGTGGTCAGCGCACCAAGACCAACGCCCGTACCCGCAAGGGTCCGCGCAAGGCCGCCCAGTCGCTGAAGAAATAATCGGTTAAAGGACAGATATGGCTAAGCAACCCTCCAGCAACGCAGCAGCCCGCGTGCGCAAGAAGGTCCGCAAGAACATCGCGGACGGTATTGCCCACGTGCACGCCTCGTTCAACAACACCATCATCACCATCACCGATCGCCAGGGCAACGCACTGTCCTGGGCTTCGTCCGGTGGTCAGGGTTTCAAGGGCTCCCGCAAGTCCACGCCTTTCGCAGCCCAGGTGGCTTCCGAAGTGGCTGGCCGCGCTGCCATGGAACAGGGCATCAAGAACCTGGACGTCGAGATCAAGGGCCCCGGCCCTGGCCGCGAGTCCTCCGTTCGTGCCCTGGGCGCCCTGGGCATCAAGATCACGTCCATCTCCGACGTGACCCCGGTGCCGCACAACGGTTGCCGTCCGCAAAAGCGCCGTCGCATCTGATTGCGCTGCAGCGCCTGCGCGCGCTATAATTCAAAGCTTTTGTTTTGAAAGCCACCGCAATGCATTGACGTGTGTTGTGGTGGCGTTGTCGTTAAGACCACCGCCGTCGGGCAGGATCAGCCTTTGAGTTGATGCGTCTGGCGGCTCCCGCAAGAGGCTGTTGTTGGCCCTGGCGGAAGTTTGAAAGGAAACCCACGTGGCACGTTACCTCGGCCCCAAGGCCAAACTCTCTCGCCGTGAAGGCACCGACCTGCTCCTGAAGAGCGCACGCCGCTCCATCAGCGACAAGGCCAAGTTCGACTCGAAGCCCGGCCAGCACGGCCGTACCTCTGGTCAGCGCACCTCCGACTTCGGTCTGCAGCTGCGCGAAAAGCAGAAGGTCAAGCGCATCTACGGCGTGCTCGAGCGCCAGTTCCGCCGCTACTTCGCCGAGGCTGACCGCCGCCGTGGCAACACCGGTGCCAACCTGCTGTCCCTGCTGGAATCCCGCCTGGACAACGTTGTGTTCCGCATGGGTTTTGCCTCCACCCGCGCCGAGGCACGCCAGCTGGTGTCGCACAAAGCCATCGTCGTGAACGGCCAGAGCGTCAACATTCCTTCATTCCTGGTCAAAGCCGGTGACGTGGTCGCCGTGCGCGAGAAGTCCAAGGGCCAGGCCCGCGTGAAGGAAGCCCTGGAGCTGGCCAAGCAGATCGGTTTCCCGGCTTGGGTTGAAGTGGCCGCCGACAAGGCCGAAGGCGTCTTCAAGAAGGTGCCTGACCGCGACGAATTCGGTTCCGACATCAACGAGTCGCTGATCGTCGAAATGTACTCTCGCTGATCGCGAGATCCACTTTAGTGCCCGGATTCTGCTTCATGCGGGGTCCGGGATTTTGTGCTCCATCGGCCTTATCGGTGTAACGAGCCGAGGGTATTGAAGGAAGTCCGCATGCTGAATAACCTGCTCAAACCCAAGAACATCAACGTCGAGCAACTGTCGGCCAACCGTGCCAAAGTGACGCTCGAGCCCTTCGAGCGTGGTTACGGCCACACGCTGGGCAACGCCCTGCGTCGTGTGCTGTTGTCGTCCATGGTGGGCCACGCCCCGACGGAGGTGACGATCGCGGGTGTGGTGCACGAGTACTCCTCCATCGACGGCGTCCAGGAAGACGTGGTCAACATCCTGCTGAACCTCAAGGGTGTGGTGTTCAAGCTCCACAACCGTGACGAGGTCACGCTGAGCCTGCGCAAGGACGGCGAAGGTGTTGTGACCGCTGCCGACATCCAGACCCCGCACGACGTCGAGATCCTGAACCCCGAGCACGTGATTGCCACGCTGTCCGCAGGCGCCAAGCTCGACATGCAGATCAAGGTCGAGAAGGGCCGTGGCTATGTGCCCGGCAACCTGCGCCGCAATGACGATTCCGTCCGTTCCATCGGCCGCATCGTGCTGGACGCGTCGTTCTCTCCGATCAAGCGCGTGAGCTACGCCGTGGAAAACGCCCGCGTGGAACAGCGTACCGATCTGGACAAGCTGGTCCTGGAAATCGAGACCAACGGTGCCGTGGGTCCCGAGGAGTCCGTCCGCGCTGCCGCCAAGATCCTGGTGGAACAGCTGGCCGTGTTCGCGCAGCTCGACGGCGCCAACGCCTTCGAGGCCGGTGCCACGCCGTCGCGCAGCAGCCAGCAGTTCGACCCGATCCTGCTGCGTCCCGTGGACGAGCTGGAACTCACGGTGCGTTCCGCCAACTGCCTCAAGGCAGAGAACATCTACTACATCGGTGACCTCATCCAGCGCACCGAGAACGAGCTGCTCAAGACCCCGAACCTGGGTCGCAAGTCGCTCAACGAAATCAAGGAAGTGCTGGCCTCTCGCGGCCTGACCCTGGGCATGAAGCTGGAAAACTGGCCGCCCGCTGGTCTGGAAAAGCACTGATCTGCTGTTTTTTGTAAGCCCCTGACCCCCTGCGGTACCTGATACGGCCGCAGGTGAATATAGAAAGGAATCATCATGCGTCACGGACACGGACTTCGTAAACTCAACCGCACCACATCGCACCGTCTGGCGATGCTGCGCAACATGATGAACTCGCTGCTCACGCACGAAGTCATCAAGACCACCCTGCCCAAGGCCAAGGAACTGCGCCGCGTGGTGGAGCCCATGATCACCCTGGCGAAGGAGCCCACGCTGGCCAACCGCCGCCTGGCATTCGACCGTCTGCGCGACCGTGATGTCGTGGTCAAGCTGTTCGACGAACTGGGCCCCCGCTTCAAGGCCCGTCCCGGTGGCTACACCCGCATCCTGAAAATGGGCTTCCGCGTGGGCGACAACGCGCCCATGGCTCTGGTGGAGCTGGTGGACCGTGCCGAAGAAACTTCTGCAGAAGAAGTCAAGGCAGCAGAATAATCTGTGCTAGAATACAAGGCTTGACGCGCGGTGGAGCAGCCTGGTAGCTCGTTGGGCTCATAACCCAAAGGTCGCAAGTTCAAATCTTGCCCGCGCAACCAACAAAATCAAGCGCCTTGCTTGTCAATGAAGCCCTCGGAAACGAGGGCTTTTTTGTTTTTCCGGCTCAGTGTTGTGCCGCCAGTTATACGGCATTGGCTAGGTTCGATTCATGCCGTTTTACGCTGTTGCGAGGACTTATCTCGTGGAACAGGTCGTACAGCTGCTGGGCTGCAGGGGACAACACCACAGATCGGCGGCGTATCAGTCCCATTTTGCGGGTGACAACTGGTTCCACCAAGGGGATGCTCACCAGCAGAGGATGGTCCGCCGGAGGCATGGCCATGGCAGGTACCGCCGCAATTCCCAATCCCGCTTCGACCAGGCCGATCATTGTGGTGCCGTGCTGGGTCTCGTAGAGGCTTCGAGGCTGTCTTGGCAGCCCGGCAAGTGCCTGGTCCAACAACAGACGGTTTCCAGATGCTTTGCTGACCGTTATGTAGTCGTGGTCCGCAAGGTCGGACCAACGGATTTCTTTGCATTTGGCGAGCGGGTGGTCTCTTCTGCAAGCAGCTACAAACTGCTCCTCTACCAAAGGAACAAACTCGACATCGTTTTCTTGGGAGCCAATGAAGTTCAGACCGAAGTCCGCCTCTCCCTGCGATACGGCCAGCAATACCTTGTTGGCACTGTCGTCGATGATCTTGACTCGTATCTTGGGGTAGCGGGAGTGGAACTGACGAACAACTTCGGAAAGAAAGTAGTTGACCGCCGAAGGCACGCAGGCGACTGTCACTTCCCCCATGCGGGTCGCGGCCACGCCTCGAATGCCCAGCAATGTCATGTCCAGCGCATCCAGGATCTGCCGCAGTTGCCTGTCGAAGTCGCGTCCTACGGCGGTGAGGTTGACTTTTCGAGTGGTGCGTTCCAGGAGCTTTGTCCCTAACGCCTGTTCCAGCTTGTCGATACGGCGGCTGAAGGCGGGCTGCGAGATGTGAACGGATTCCGCTGCTTTGCGAAAGTTGCCCAGTTCCGCAACTGCGCGGAAGGCAAGCAGATCGTTGATATCGAAGTTCATGGTGGCACTCGTGAAATTGATGCGTATTTTGGATCAATCGTTAAGAAATATGCAATTTACTTGGATTTGTACGTGCGTCATGATTGCGTCCAATCGGCGGTGAACGCAAACCGTAAGCAAACAACGGCGTCCCGGACGATTGGACCTTCAGTGCCAAGGCACATCTGTCAGGAGACAAGCAATGACAAATCACTTCACCCGCCGACGCTTCGGCTCTGCAACCTTGAAGCTGGCCGCGTCGACGGCCATGGTTTTGAGCCTTCCTTCAACCGTGATGGCGCAGGGCGTCAGCTTTGCGGGAAAAACGGTTGAACTCGTTATTCCCTTTGGTGTGGGTGGCGGTTCGGATGTCTGGGCGCGATTCAATGCGCCTTTCCTGTCCAAGTACCTGCCTGGCAATCCGAACGTTGTGGTCAAGAACGTGCCTGGCGGTGGCTCGATCACGGGCACCAACCAGTATGCGTCCAACGCGAAGCCGGACGGCTTGAGCCTGTTGGGTACGTCTGGATCGACGCAGTTTCCTTATCTGCTTGGCGATCCCAGGGTGCGCTATGACTACAAGAACTGGGAGGTGGTGATGGCCTCACCTACGGGTGGCGTAGCCTATATCAGCTCCAAGCTGGGTGTGAAGTCTGTCAAGGACATTGGAAAACTGCGTGGGCAAAAACTGGTGTACGGCAGCCAGGGCGCAACGTCCCTGGATTTGGTGCCCTTGCTGGGCTTCCGCCTGCTCGGGCTCGACGTGCACCACGTGTTCGGCATGAAGAGCCGCGGCGAAGGCCGGCTGGCCTTCGAGCGCGGCGAGGCCAACATCGATTACCAGACCAGCTCCGCATACATCAAGAGTTCGCTGCCGCTGGTGAAGGAAGGCAAGGCGGTACCTTTGTTCAGCTGGGGCGTTACCGACGTGAACGGCAACATCATCCGCGATCCGGCATTTCCGGCGCTCCCCCACATCGGAGAGGCCATTCAAATCGCCACAGGCAAGGCGCCGTCAGGTGGAGAATGGGAGGCCTTCAAGGCTTTTCTGATCGCAGGGTTCCCCGCGCAGAAACTCCTCGTGTTGCCGAAGAACACCCCCAGGGAAATCGTCGAGGCTTACCGCAAGGCCTTCAGGGACATGCGCAGCGATCCCGCCTACAAGGCGGGTCTGGAAGACGCCCTGGGTGGGTATGACCAGGTGACCGATCAGGCAGCGGAATCGCTTTTCCGTGAAGCCACCACCATTCCGGCGCACGCCAGGGACTGGGTGCGCTACCACCTGTCGAAGAACTACAACGTCACCTTCTGATTCGTTGCCCGCAGACGCGGCGATGCCCCAGCGCAAGGGTGATCCGGCGCTGGGCGTGCCGTCGCGCGTCCATTTGTACCTAGAACCCAGATAACCGAAGACAGGAGTACCACATGTTGGAATCCATGCAGAGTGCTTTCACCGGCTTGATGAGCCTGCAGCACCTCACATACATGTTGCTGGGCATTGTGGTCGGTCTGGGGGTGGGCATATTGCCTGGACTGGGCGGCATTGCTGGCATGTCCTTGCTGATGCCCTTCATCTATGGGATGGATCCTGTGTCAGCCATCGCCATGCTGGTGGGGATGGTCGCGGTGATTCCTACCGGTGACACGTTCACCTCGGTGTTGATGGGCATTCCCGGATCCAGCGCCAGCCAGGCAACCGTACTGGACGGGTATCCCCTGGCGAAGAAGGGCCAGGCGGCACGGGCGCTGAGTGCGGCGTTCTCCGCTTCGCTGATGGGAGGGGTGTTCGGCGCGGTCCTGTTGACGGGGTTTGTGGTGGTCGCAAAGCCGCTGATCCTCATGTTCTCAACCGCCGAGCTGTTCATGTTTGCCGTGCTGGGTTTGTCGGTGGTGGGGGTGCTTGCCGGTGCCAGCATCGTACGTGGCGTTGCCGCCTGTGGCCTGGGCATCATGTTTGGCGCCATTGGCGCCGCACCGGCGACCGGCGAGAGCCGCTTCGACCTGAAACTGGAGTACCTGCAAGACGGCATCCCGCTGGTGATCATCGGCTTGGGGCTGTTTGCGATTCCCGAGCTGGCGGAGCTGATGCGCAGGCACCGGCCAATTGCCACGGGCGCAACGCTGGGCTCTGGTTGGTTCCAGGGGGTCAAGGATACGTTCCGGAACTGGTTCCTGGTCTTGCGCAGTTCGGCTCTCGGCACCTTCATCGGTGCCATCCCGGGGCTTGGCGGAGGCGTCGTTGACTGGATCGCATACGGCCATGCGGTGCAATCCACCAAAAACAGCAGCCAGTTTGGCAAAGGCGACATCCGTGGTGTGATTGCCCCCGAGTCTGCCAACAACGCCCTCCAGGGCGGGGCGTTGATGCCGACCTTGCTGTTCGGTATCCCGGGCTCTGGGGCGATGGCGGTGTTTCTTGGGGGAATGGTGTTGCTGGGGCTGCAGCCTGGTCCCAACATGGTCACCACCGATCTGAATCTGACCTACACCATCGCCTGGACGTTGGCTATCGCCAGCATTGTGGGGGCCTTCATCTGCTTCCTGATGGCCGCGCCGATTGCCCGGATAACGTTCATTCCGTTCAACCTGATCGCGCCCGCCATGATCATGCTGATCTGTTTTGCGGCGTTTCAGGCGCGGCGCGATCTCACCGACCTGCTGGTCCTGTTTGCCATCGGCATTCTGGGCATATTCCTGCGCCGTTTCGGCTGGCCGCGTCCCGCGTTTTTGATCGGCTTCGTGCTGTCGGGGCAGGTCGAAAACTACCTCTACCAGGCATTACAGTTCTACGGCTGGGGGTTCTTGCAGCGTCCTGGGGTGCTGATCATTGGTGCCTTGGCCGTGGCGTCTTTGCTGATGGCCGTGCGCAGCCGTGTGTCCGAGGACGGTGCGGTAGAGCAGGGCAGCAAGGGTGATGCTGCTGCGACAAAGGGCCCTCTCGGCGGACGAAACCTGAACGAGCGCATGCCCCAGTTGGTATTCGCACTGGGGTTGCTGGCGATCTTCGCTTATGGCGCTTTGAGCAGTTATCCCCTGTCGTTCCTGGGGGCTGTGTTCCCGCTGTCTACGTCTGTGTTGATGCTTCTGTTCACCGGATTCATCGTCTGGAAGCTTTGGCGTGCTGCGCCAGGACACAACACCCACTACGACCAGGAGTTGGCTGCTCAGGCCAATGGTGAACACGACGGTAGCAGCGTGTGGCCTTCCGTCGCATGGTTTGCTTTCCTGTTCGGCGCCACGGCTTTGGTGGGCTACATCCTTGCGCTGGCCGTTTTCATCACGAGTTTTCTGGGCTTGCGTACCCAGATCGGTTGGATCCGTAGCGCGATCTACGCCGCGTTGTGCATCGCTTTCATGGTGACGTTGGGGCATTTCCTCACACTGGACTTCCCGGCAGGCGTGCTCCAGCGGGTGGTTGAAATGCCGTGGCCTCTCAAGTGACACGCGCTCGTTTTCTTTGACATCTCTCGGAACTATTTACAGGAGTCGAGCATGACCCATGCCGCACATGACCTGAGTGCCTGGATCGGCCGTCAGGAGGTGATTCAGGATGTGATTGGCGCCACGCCCGTCAAGGCGCTGAACGCGACACTTGACCACCCTCCTATGGACGCGCCCGTGGGGACGCCACTGCCACCGTTGTGGCATTGGTTGTATTTTTTGCCGCTGCACCGCCAAAGCGAGATCGGTGCCGATGGTCACGCCAAGAGAGGCGGTTTCCTGCCCCCGGTGCCGTTGCCGCGGCGCATGTGGGCAGGGAGCCAGTTTGAGTTCCGCATGCCAGTGCGTGTAGGGGACGCCGTGGAGCGCACATCCACCATTGCCAACGTGACCGAAAAAGAGGGGCGCACTGGCAAGCTGGTGTTTGTGAAGGTGCGCCACGAGGTGCGCTGCAACGGCCAAGCCGACCCGGCCATCGTCGAGTTCCATGACATCGTCTACCGCGAAGCCAAGCAGCCGAACGACCTGGAGCCGCCTCCCGTGGCCGCACACCATGGCGCGACCTGGCAACGGGAAATCGTCCCTGACGATGTATTGCTGTTCCGCTACAGCGCCTTGACATTCAATGGGCACCGCATCCATTACGACCGCAAATACGTGACGGAAGTAGAAGGCTATCCAGGACTGATCGTGCATGGGCCCTTGATCGCTACTCTGTTGATGGATCAGATCCGCAGGGAAGTGCCGAATGCCGATGTGGCCACGTTCAGCTTCAAGGCGGTGCGTCCCACGTTTGACCTGAACCCCTTCCGAGTCAACGGCGCACCGCAGGCAGATGGCAAAACCATCAAGCTCTGGGCCCAGGACCATGAGGGCTGGTTGACCATGGATGCGGTCGCCACCCTGCGCTGAGGAGCTGACATGCAACCTCTCAAAGGCATTACCGTCGTCACGCTGGAGCACGCGATTGCGGCGCCGTTTGCCACCCGCCAATTGGCTGACCTGGGGGCGCGCGTCATCAAGGTCGAGCGCCCGGGCGCGGGTGATTTTGCGCGTGGCTATGACACCCGGGTGCGAGGGATCGCTTCGCATTTCGTGTGGACCAACCGCAGCAAGGAAAGTCTGACGCTGGACGTGAAGCACCCGGAGGCACAGCGCATTCTGAAGCGGATCATTCAGGAGCAGGCGGATGTTGTGGTGCAGAACCTGGCGCCAGGTGCGGCAGCCCGCTTGGGCTTGTCCTACGAGGCGCTGAGCGCGGTCAAGCCCGGCATCATCGTTTGCGATATTTCCGGCTACGGCAACAACGGCCCCTACAGAGACAAGAAGGCGTATGACCTGCTGATCCAGAGTGAAGCCGGGTTTGTTTCCGTGACGGGCACGGAAGAAACGCCCTCAAAGGCCGGGCCGTCGATTGCCGACATTGCCGCTGGCATGTACGCCTACACCAGCGTCCTGGCGGCCCTGCTGCACCGGCAACAAACCGGAGAAGGCCAGCACATCGACATTTCCATGCTGGAGGCCCTGACCGAGTGGATGGGCTACCCCCTGTACTACAGCATCGACGGTGCCGAGCCGCCCAAGCGCACTGGGGCCAGCCATGCCACCATCTACCCCTACGGGCCGTTCCCGGCAGGGGATGGCAAAACGGTGATGCTGGGATTGCAAAACGAGCGGGAATGGAAGGCGTTTTGCGAGGCGGTGCTGCTGCAACCGGAACTCGCGGTGGACGCGAGGTTCGTCAGCAACCCCAAACGTGTGGCAGCGCGAAAAGAGCTGTATGAAATCATCGTTCAGGCATTTGCCGGGTTGACGGCGGCCGAGGTCGTGCAGCGGCTCGAAGCCGCTCAGATCGCCAATGCGCAGGTCAACACCATGGCCGAGGTCTGGTCGCATCCCCAGCTGCAAGCCCGACAGCGCTGGAGGCAGGTGGACACCTCGGTGGGCGTGGTCCCGGCCTTGCTGCCACCGGGTTCTTGGGAGCTGGAGCCGCCGCGCATGGACGCCGTGCCGGCCCTTGGCCAGCACACGGCAGACATTCTTTCCCAACTGGGGTACAGCGCAGACCAGATAGATGGGTTGCGTGCACAGGGGGCGGTGTGATACCGGGAACCTACCTGTTCGTGCCGGGCAACCGCCCCGAGCGGTTTGCCAAAGCGTTCTTCAGCGGTGCCGATCGAGTCATCGTCGACCTGGAGGACGCGGTGGCGCCGAGTGACAAGGCTGCCGCACGTGCCGCCTTGGGAGGTTGGCTGGCTACCCTGGATGAGATGGCGCTGGAGGTGATTGTCGTGCGCATCAACGACGCGCGAAGCCCTTGGTTCCAGGCTGATCTTCAGTGGCTGAGCGACCAGCCGTTGAGTGAAGTCATGCTGCCCAAGTGCGAGTCGTCGAGCCAGATCGAAGCAGTGCTGGCACATCTGTCACCAGGGGGGCGGGTCCTGCCATTGATCGAGACCGCCCGGGGGGTCATGGAGCTGGCCTCCATCGCTTCCACGCCAAGAGTGTCGCGGCTGGCCTTTGGATCCATTGACTACCAGCTGGACCTTGACCTGCCCGGGCCTGGGTTTGCGCTGGATTACGCGGCCAGCGCCATCGCCATGGCGTCGCGTGTCGCGGAATTGCCCTTACCCGTTGCGGGCGTCACTCCAGACCTGGATGCCGAGCCGCTGGTGTCTGATTGGCTGCATGCCCGTTCGCTGGGTTTTGGCGCCAAGCTTTGCATCCATCCCAAACAGGTTGAGGTGGTGCGCAAGGCCCTGATACCTGCAGCCGAGGCCGTCGCCTGGGCGCGCAGCGTGGTGGATGCGTGGGCGGTGCGAGGCTCAGCCGGTGTGGCTCAGGTCGACGGAAAGATGATTGACAAACCGGTGCTCCTGCGGGCTCAGCGCATCTTGGCCCACGCTCATCAACCCCTTTGATTCGTTCACTTTCATACAAGAGGAATGCCATGGCTGCCACCATTATTGACTCCCGCATATTCGGCGACATCTTCAGCGATGCGCGCATGCGCCATGTCTGGTCCGATGAGAACAGAACCGCCAAGTACCTCGATATCGAGCGCGCACTCGCCAAGGTTCAAGGCGAACTGGGACTGATCCCGAAGGAGGCCGCAGACGAGATCGTCAAGAACTGCGAGCTGTCCATGATCGATTGGGACAAGCTCAAGGCCAAGACAGAACAGATCGGTTATCCCATCATCGCCGTGGTCAACCAGATCAACGCCAACTGCCGCGACCGCCTGGGTGAGTACTGCCACTGGGGGGCCACCACCCAGGACATCACCGACACCGCCACGGTGCTGCAGATGCGTGAAGGCCTTGCCCTGGTCGAGCAGGACCTGAATGACATTTCCGACGCACTGGCGTCGTTGGCTGCCAGATACCGCGACACACCCATCATTGGCCGGTCCAACCTGCAGCAGGCCACTCCCATCACCTTCGGCTACAAGATGGCCAGCATCCTGGCTGGCATTGAGCGCCATCGCGAGCGTCTGCAGCAACTCAAACCACGGGTATTCATGGGTGAGTTCGGTGGCGCATCGGGCACGTTGTCTTCGTTGGAAACAGGCGCCATGGAAACCCAGGCCGCGCTGATGAAAGAACTTGGCCTGGCACAGCCGTTGATTTCCTGGCACACGGTGCGCGACACGGTGGCCGAGGTCGGTGCCTTCCTGGGCCTGGTGGGAGGCTCCCTTGGCAAGATAGCCATGGACGTGAAGCTGCTGATGCAAACCGAGGTGGCGGAGGTGTTCGAGCCTTACGCTCCAGGGCGCGGCTCCTCAAGCACGATGCCGCAAAAGCGCAATCCCATCTCGTGTCTGTACATCCACGCCAACATCTCCGTGGCGCGCCAGCATGCCGCGGCCCTGATGGATGCCATGGTCGCGGACCACGAGCGATCCACCGGCCCGTGGGAAATCGAGTGGGTCGTGCTGCCAGAGATCTTTTGCCTGATGTCCGGTGCGTTGAAACAGACCAAGTTTGTTTTGCAAGGTCTGGAAGTGGACGCCGGACGCATGCGCGCCAACATGGACATCACCAACGGGCTGGTGATGTCCGAGGCGGTGATGATGGGCCTGGGGCCCTACCTGGGCCGCGAGTATGCCCATGATCTGGTGTACGACCTGTGCCGTCAGGCCTTGAACGAGAACCGCCCGCTCATCGACGTTCTGGAGGAACACCCGGAGATCAACAAGCATGTTACGCGCGAGCAGCTGGAGTCTTTGTGCAACCCCGTCAACCACGTTGGGCAGGCCGGTGTGATGGTGGATCGCGTGCTCGCGGCGCGCAAGCGAGGTTGAAGCAGCATGGCGACCTCGAAAGACACCACGATGGTGGATGTGTTGGTGATCGGCGGTGGCAACGCCGCCCTGTGTGCGGCCTTGACCGCACGCGAGGCAGGCGCCAGTGTGATGGTGTTGGAGGCAGCTCCTCGGGAATGGCGCGGGGGCAATTCGGCGCACACCCGAAATCTGCGCTGCATGCACGAAGCGCCGCAAGATGTGTTGGTCGATGCGTACCCTGAGGAAGAGTTTTGGCAGGATCTTTTGAAGGTGACGGGGGGCTTGACCAACGAAAAGTTGGCCCGTCTGGTGATTCGTGATTCCAGCACATGCCGCCCGTGGATGCGCAGCCACGGCGTTCACTTTCAGCCGTCGCTGTCGGGCGCGCTGCACACCGCCAGAACCAACGCCTTCTTCATGGGGGGGGGCAAGGCGCTGATCAACGCTTACTACCGCAGCGCAGAGCGGTTGGGCGTCCAGATCAGGTACGAATCCCCCGTGGACAGGCTGGAGCTGAGGGGCAACCGCTTTGTGGCCGCCTTTGTCGGGAAGGAGCGGATTGCGGCGCGCAGTTGCGTCTTGGCGGCAGGCGGTTTTGAATCCAACCGGGATTGGTTGCGGGAGGCATGGGGGGTGAATGAGTATGGCGAGACCCCTTCCGACAACTTCCTGATTCGGGGGACGCGGTTCAACCAAGGCGTGTTGTTGCGCCACATGCTGAATGACCATGGCGCTGACGTGATTGGGGACCCAACGCAGGCGCATATGGTGGCCATCGATGCGCGCGCACCGCTGTACGACGGCGGTATCTGCACCCGCATCGACTGTGTATCGCTGGGGGTGGTGGTCAACCGCAATGGCCGCCGGTTCTACGACGAGGGCGAAGATTTCTGGCCCAAGCGTTACGCGATCTGGGGGCGGCTGGTGGCCCAGCAGCCGGGGCAGATCGGCTATTCCATCATCGATGCCAAAGCCATTGGGCGTTTCATGCCCCCGGTCTTCCCTGGTGTGAAGGCAAACACCTTGCCCGAACTGGCCGACCGTTTGGGATTGGACAAGCACACATTCATGCAAACCCTCAACGACTACAACCGGGCTTGCCGCCCGGGTACTTTTGACCATACGGCGTTGGACGACTGCCGCACCGAAGGGGTCATCCCCGCCAAAACGCATTGGGCACGCCCCATTGACACCGCCCCGTACTATGCCTACGCCCTGAAGCCGGGCGTGACGTTTACTTACCTGGGCTTGAAGACCGATGAAACAGCAGCGGTGCGGTTTGACGACGCACCCAGCCCGAACCTGTTCGTTGCAGGCGAAATGATGGCCGGCAACGTTCTGGGCAAGGGCTATACCGCTGGGGTGGGCATGTCTATTGGCACGGCCTTTGGGCGCATTGCCGGCCGCGAAGCCGCGCGAGCAGTCCAACGCTTGGAGGTGGAACATGTCGGCACTTGAATCGTTGGTGCAGGATGCGCGGGCCTTGGCGGCCGGCGAGGTTGTTGTCAATCCGGAAAGCGAGGTGGCCCGGCAAATGGCCATCTGCAACGCCTGCCGCTACTGCGAGGGCTTCTGCGCCGTGTTCCCCGCCATGACGCGTCGGCTGGCGTTTTCGTCTGCCGACGTTCATTACATGGCCAACCTGTGCCACAACTGCGGTGCTTGCCTGCACGCTTGCCAGTACGCACCGCCGCACGAATTTGCTGTCAATGTGCCCAAGGCCATGGCCCAGGTCCGTGGGGAGACGTACGTTGAGTACGCCTGGCCGCAGGCCATGGGTGCCCTGTACAAACGCAACGGCTTGACGGTGGCGTTGTCGCTTGCCGCCGCGTTGTCGCTCTTCTTGATCCTGGCTTTGGCGTTCAACGGTACCTTGTGGGGCGGTGAGCTGAATGGCAACTTCTACAACCTGTTCCCTCACAACCTGCTGGTGCTGATGTTCGCTCCGGTTTTTGGCTGGGCAGTGCTGGCTTTGGGTATTGGCGTTACCCGCTTTTTGAAGCAGGTGTCACCCGCCACCACGGGTGTGCCTGTTACACCCCGGGATGTCGCCCATGCAACACACGATGCGTTGACGCTCAAGTACCTGGATGGCGGGCACGGCGAAGGGTGCCACAACGAAGACGATGACTACACACTGTCGCGCCGGCGCGCGCACCACTTCACGTTCTACGGCTTCATGTTGTGTTTTGCCGCCACCAGCCTGGGTACTGTCTACCACTATTTCTTCGGTTGGGAGGCGCCGTACGACTTGCCAAGCTTGCCCAAGGTGTTGGGGGCGCTGGGCGGCATCAGCATGTTGATCGGCACGGCGGGGCTGTTCCGCTTGAAGCAGACCCGGCACCCCTTGCATGGTGATGCCCGGCAGGCACCCATGGACTACGGTTTCATTGCCTTGCTGTTCCTGACCAGCCTGAGCGGCCTGGCTTTGTGGTGGGCGCGAGGAACCGATGCCCTGGCCCTGTTGCTGGCTGTGCATTTGGGTGTGGTGATGGCGCTGTTCGCCACGTTGCCCTACGGCAAGTTCGCACACGGCATCTTCCGCACCGCTGCCTTGATCCGCTTCGCGGTCGAGCGGCGCCAGCCAAATACCTTGGCGCTGGGCGATGACTGATATTCACAAGGGGTACGCTACATGACACTTTCCATTCCTTGTGTGCTGATGCGCGCCGGCACGTCGCGCGGGCCGTTCTTTCTGCGGGATTGGCTGCCAGAGGCCGAAGATGTGCGCAACCAGGCGTTGATTGGCGCCATCGGTGCCAGCGACCCATTGCAGCTGGACGGCCTGGGTGGTGGCAGCACGCTGAACAGCAAGGTGGCCATCGTGTCGCGGTCCACGCAGCCCGATTGCGATCTGGACTACCTGTTCGCGCAGGTAGGGGTGGGCCACCAGTCTGTGGACACGCGCCCCAATTGTGGAAACATGCTGGCAGGGGTCGCACCGTTTGCCATTGATCAGGGGCTGATACCCGCGCGCGAGGGCACCACCACGGTTCGTATCCACAACGTGAACACCGGAGCCAAGGTCGAGGCGACCGTTTCGACCCCCGGCGGCAAGCTGACCTACGAGGGGCAGGCCCGGATAGACGGGGTGGCCGGTACGGCAGCGCCAGTCTTGTTGAACTTTCTGGATGCCTGGGGAGCCGTGACCGGACACCTGTTTCCCACAGGCAACCGGATCGACCGCATTCAGGGCATGGAGGTCACCTGTATTGATGCAGCCATGCCGCTGATGATGCTGCGTGCCGCTGACTTCGGTTTGACCGGGCGTGAGCGGCCGGCTGAGCTGGATGCCAACACTGAACTGCTGCGGCGCATCGAATCCTTGCGCATGGAGGCGGGCCTGCTCATGGGGTTGGGCGACGTCAGCGCCAGCGTGGTGCCCAAGCCGGTGCTGGTCAGCGAAGGCGATTCACCCAACAGCATCACCTCGCGTTACTTCACGCCCCACAAGTGCCACGCGTCGCATGCCGTGACAGGCGCGATTGGGGTGACCACCGCCTTTGCCTTGCCCGGCACCGTGGCCAGCGGAGTCGAGCGCGCGCCGGGCAAGCACCCCTTGGCCGTGTTGCATCCGGCAGGCCAGATCGACGTTGAAGTGCTGCTGGAAGGCGCGGGAGAGCAGGCTGTGGTGGTGAGCGCAGCGTTGGTAAGGACAGCGCGCAAGATCATGCAGGGCCTGCTGCATTTGCCGGACTACGTGTTCCCGCCGAAAAACCCTGAGGCGCGTGATGCAGCCCTCGCAACGGGCCAAGGCTCGGGGCCGTTCCCGCAACGGCCTGTGCACATCATTGTGCCCACCAGTGCCGGTGGCGGGAACGACACCATGGCCAGGGCCTTGACCCGCAAGCTCGGTCAGTTGGTTGGCCAGCCCGTGGTGGTGGACAACCGCGCCGGTGCGAACGGTTCGATCGCCAGCGAATACGTGGCGGCGGCACGGCCCGACGGGCACACACTGCTGTTCGGCTACATCGCTACCCACGGCACCAACCCAGCGCTGCAGAAACTCCGTTATGACCCCGTCGCCGATTTTTCACCGATCAGCCTCATCGGCCATTCACCGACGTTGCTGGTGGTGCCAGCGGAATTGCCGGTGAATGACGTGGCCGGTCTGGTTCGCTTGCTGCGAGACGCTACACCCCGCATGGCGTATGCGTCGGCAGGTGAAGGGACCGTGCCCCACTTTGCTGCGGAATTGTTTCAACAGCAGACAGGCACGCGGCTCAACCGGGTGGAGTTTTCCGGTGCGGCGCCTGCCATCGCCGAGGTAGCCAATGGCGTGGTGCAACTCATGTTCCCCAGTGCTTTCACGGCATTGCCCTATTTGCGCAGTGGCAAGCTCAAGGCCTTGGCGGTGGCTGGCCAGGAGCGCATTCCTCTGTTGCCCGATGTGCCCACGCTTGTGGAGGCGGGGGTGCCTGGGGTGGAAATGAGCCAGTGGTATGCCTTGTTCGCCCCGGCAAAAACGCCGCCATCCATCGTTCGTCAGCTCAATGCCTCGATCAACCAGGTGCTGCAGGACCCTGAAATCGTGGCCCGCATGGAGGCTGCTGGCGCTCGCATCCAGCTTTCCACCCCAGGAGAGTTGCATGACTTGTTGATGGCAGAGGCCGAGCGTTGGCAAGCTGTGGTGTTGCAAGCAGGCCTGAAACCGGATGCGCCGCTGGAGTGAACAGATGAGTGATGCGAAAGCAAGTGTTTCTCGTGGCGGCACTGGCGACAAGGATCGTTATGTGCCACCGAGCTCGTTGTCGGAGCTGTTTTGGGGCTTCAGCATGCTCGCGCTTCAGGGGTTTGGCGGTGTGATGGCGGTTACCCAAAGGGAGCTGGTTGAGCGCAGACGCTGGTTCCCCAAAGAGGGCTTTCTTGAGGACTGGGCTGTCGCCCAGGTGTTGCCCGGGCCCAACGTCGCCAATTTGGCGGTGTTGATAGGGGACCGGTACCTGGGTACGAAGGGTGCGTTGGCATCTTTGCTCGGGTTGTTTCTGTTTCCTCTGTTCATCGTGGGGCTGTTGGCCGTGGCTTTCACCAGCTTTCGGCATTTGCCTTTCGTTCAAGGTGCCTTGAAGGGGATGGGGCTGGTCGTGGTGGCGTTGATACTGACGACGACTCTCAAGCTTGTGCCAGCGTTACGCACACATGTCGGCGGCGTCGTATTTTGCGGGCTGTCTGCTCTCGCCACCTTTGTGGCGATTGCCGTTTTCCGGTTCCCGTTGTTTTGGGTGTTGCTGGTCGTCGGCGGTCTGTCGTGTGTTTGGACGTACTTCCGCATCACTGCTGCGCTGACGGTTGAAAGGGTTGGCGAATGACCGAACTCGGTTTGAATGACTGGATCGGGCTGTTCCTGCACTTCGGGGCTCTTTCTCTATTGGCTGTTGGCGGAGGAATCAGCGTTGTGCCCGACATGCACAGGTATCTCGTGGTTCAGCAGGGGTGGCTGACCAACCAGCAGTTCACGTCATCTGTTGCGCTGGCCCAAATAGCCCCTGGCCCCAATGTGCTGTTTGTTGCGCTGATGGGGTGGAATGTCGGCATCAACGCAGGGGGTATTTATCTGGGAGCGCTGGGGGCCGCACTTTGTTTGCTGGGTATCGTGATTCCCAGCTCGTTGTTGACGCTTGTTGCCACTCGGTGGGCCCAGAAAAACCGAAACCGTGCGGGCGTGCGGGCATTCAAGGCGGGGTTGACACCGCTGGTGGTCGCATTGCTGGCCGCGACGGCCTGGTTGCTGCTGGAACCAAATCTGTCTTCTGGAAACTTGGTCGTGGCGGGCTTGGTGGTGACCGTCGCAACATTGGTTTTGTGGCGAACTTCTGTTCACCTGCTGTGGGTCTTGGCTGCGGGGGCTGCTCTTGGTGGCTTGGGTTTGATTTGATTCTTCCCTGAGCTGATTCAGTACAGCCCGGGTGTGGCGCCCCCGTCACAGGCAATGGCCGTGCCCTGGATGTGCCTGGCTGCAGGGCCGCACAGGAACAAGGTCAGTGCGGCCACGTCCTCGGGTGTGGCCAGGCGCGTCAAGCCGTCACGGGCTATCAATGCGCTGCGAACGTCGGCCACGGTACTGCCTGTCGCCTGGGCGCGCTGTTCAAAGAGCTGTGTAACGCGCTCGGTTTCCGTCAAGCCCGGCAGGATGGCGTTGACGTTCACGCCGTCGCGCTTGCCCAGCCCAGCCAGGCCCTTGGTGAAGTTGTGCATGGCGGCGTTGACCGACCCGCCGATCAGAAACTCAGGGTCTGGCGTGCGTGCGGCACCACCGATGATGTTGACCACATGACCCTGGGCCGCAGCAAGCATGGGCCAGAGCAGGCGGCACAGGCGAACGCACCCGAAGAACTTCAGTGCGAAGCCGTCTGACCAGGTCGCATCGTCCAGCTGAAGAAAGGCGCCTGCCCGCGTGGCGCCAGCCGAGTTCACGAGGATGTCGCAGCGCCCGAAGGTGTCTTCGACGAGCGCGGCAACGGCGTTGCAGCCGCCTTCGGTGCGCAAGTCCGTGGCGCAGGTGACGGGAGGACGCGCCCCGCCCTTTGCGATGGCGTCGGCGGCGTCCGACAGGTGTGCCGCTGTGCTGGCGACGAGCACCACGCGGGCGCCTTCGCTGGCAAAAGCCGTTGCGATGGCTCGCCCGATGCCGCGGCTGGCGCCTGTGACGACGACGACCTTGTCATGGAAAGGACGTGGCTCTCGGCTCACGGTCTGAACTCCTGCGGGTGGGCGGGTGTGTCTGGGGTGTTCTGATACATTGGCTTGCAACGCCTGTTGCAAGGCCGGTGCCGGGTAGGCTTTTCCATCATGCTAGAGATCGTTTTCCCATTCGTTGGCGGCTTGGGCCTGTTCCTGATCGGCATGATGATGCTGTCGGACGGGCTGGTTGCCTTCGGCGGTGACGTGATGAAACAGGCGCTGGCGCGGTTCACCGGAACACCATCCAAGGCGATCTTATCCGGCACCCTGGCCACGATGGTGGTGCAGTCTTCCTCCGCCACCACGGTAACGCTGATCGGTTTTGTCAGTGCAGGCCTCATCACCTTCACCCAGGCGATTGGCGTGGTGATTGGCGCGAGCCTTGGCAACACGGCCACAGGCTGGATCGTCGCGGGCCTGGGCCTGAAGGTGAACCTGGGTTTCTACACCCTGCCGTTGATAGGCGCAGGCGCGTTGCTCAAGCTGCTTGTGAAGGGCCGGTGGGGGGCGCTGGGCGTGGCGGCAGCGGGTTTCGGGATGATGTTCCTGGGCCTGAACACCTTGCAGGAGGGCATGCGGGGTGTAGCGAGCGTGTTCAGCCTGGCGGCGTTGCCCGATGGCGGCTACGCCGCGCGCTGGATCACCATGCTGATTGGCCTGGCTTTGACCGCGGTGCTGCAGTCGTCCACCGCCGCCATTGCGACCACGTTGACGGCACTGCACACCGAAACCATCAACTTTGACCAGGCGGCTGCGTTGGTGGTGGGCGCGGCGATAGGCACCACGGTGACGGGGGCGCTGGCGGCCATCGGCGGCACCATCCATGCGCAGCGCACGGCACTGGCCTATGTGCTTTTCAACCTGACGGCGGGTTTGGTGGCGATTGCGCTCTTGCCGCTTTTCTTCGTGGTGATCGGCTGGCTGGGGGTGTATGGCGGGTTGGACGCCGGCGCCACCAGCCTGGCTGCGTTCCACACCTTGTTCATCGCCGTTGGCGTGATGCTGTTCCTGCCCTTTGTGCAGCCGTTCGCGCAGGCAGTGGAGCGCCTGTTGCCTGAGCGTGAAGCGGTGGCCACCCAGAGGCTGGACCGGTCCATGCTGGCCATACCGTCCGTGGCACTGGAGGCGTCGCAAAGAGCGCTGGAGCATGTAGCGCTGCGGCTTCTGGACGTTTACGGCGAGATGCTGGCGGGCGTTTCCACGGACACGCATGAAACGCGGCTGGCACAGGCCGTGCGCGACCTGGACGATGCCTATGCGTATGTCAGCCGCATCGAGATGCCGGGCGGTGACGGTGCCATGACGGGGCAGAGGATTGCCCAGCTCCATGCCATCGACCATCTGCTGCGCCTGCGCAGCCGCCTGAAGGACATACAGGAGGCCGGCATAGACCTGACGGAAACGTGTTACCACTGGGCCTTGGACAACAGCTTCCATATTCTGGAGCTGGCGCGTCAGGGCCTGAGAGGGCGGACCCTGGGTGGGGCGCTGGCGGAGATCGAACTCGACGCGGTGACGCTGGCCAGCCTGTCGCGCCAGGTCAGGCACGAACTGCTGGAGGAGTCCGTCTCCGGCCCGCAAAGCGCCGCCAGTGCGCTGCGGCGCACCGACACCTTCCGCTGGCTGGAGCGCACGGCCAACCACATCTGGCGCATCTGTCATTACCTGTCGCTGGGTCGCCAGGAGGATATGCCGGCGGCCGACGTGCCTTCCGTGCATACCCAGGGGGACGTCTGAGTCCGGCCCGCTGGCGTGGCACCCGGAACGTAAACTCTGGCGGTCTGAATCGTGTCCTTGCCGCAACCCATGAACCATCTCGACAGGGCCTTTGAACAATGAGTGCTGCGCACAGGCAAGCGGGGCCAGGCACCTCGCTGCTGCTGAATCTGCTGGGCCAGATCGCCTTTGGCATGCTGGTGATGTCGCTGTGCCTGCCCTCCATGCAGGAATGGGGTGCGATCTTCCAGGAGGATCAGTCGCGCGTCCAGCTGACGTTCGGCGGTTACGTGGTGGCCTTTGGCTGCATGCAGCTGCTCTACGGCCCCTGGTCCGACCGGTTTGGCCGCAAGCGGGTGCTGATGGCGGGGCTGGCGCTGGCCTGTGCGGGCTCGGTGCTGGCGGCACTGGCATCCGACATGACTGCCTTGATCCTGGCGCGGGTTCTGCAGGGCGGAGGCGCTTCTGCCGGAATGGTGGTGGGCCGCGCGATGGTGCAGGATCTCTTCCAGGGCGCCGACAGAACGCGGACCATGGCCTACGTGGGCATGGCGATGGGCATGTCGCCCCCGCTGGCGACGCTGATCGGCGGGCAACTGCACGAGCTGGTGGGCTGGCAGGCCAACTTTGTGCTGGCGGCCATACTGTCCCTGTGCCTCATGGTTCTTGCTTGGCAGGGGCTGCCGTCCCAGCCCGCGCGTCCTCCGGCGCAGACGCATTGGCTCCAGGACATGGGCCGCTCCTACGCCAGGCTGGCGCGCGAGCCTGCCTTCCTGCTGTACGTGGGCATTCTGGCCTTCACCTACGCCACGCTCTATGCCTTCTTCAGCGGTGCACCCATCGTCCTGGCCGGTTACGGTGTGGGGCCCGCGCAGGTGGGCTGGTATGTGGCGTGCATGACGGTCTCCTACATCGCGGGCAGCTTCATGGCCAGCCGCTTGGTGCAGCGCCTGGGTGAGCGCGGCATCATGGCCTGGGGGCAGGCGGTCACGCTCACGGGCGTGTTGCTGATGCTCGGTCTGGCGCTGGCCGGGATCGAGACCTCATGGGCGTTCGCGCTGCCCTTGCTGTTCATTGGCGCGGGGCACGGGCTGATGGTGCCTTCGACGCTGGCGGGCATTGTGGGCGTGGTGCCTGCACTGGCAGGCTCTGCCGCCGCCGTGGCGGGCCTGATGCAGCAGATGCTGGGGGCCCTGGGGGGCTATTCCGTCGGACTGGTGCCGCACGACAACGCTGCCAACCTGGCGTGGCTGATGCTGGCCTATTCCCTGCTCGCGTTGCTCGCGCAACTGGTGTTGCATTGCGGCGTCATGAAGACTGCGCGCCCCCAGCGCGCTTGACGCGGTAGCCGGCCTGCTGGAGTGTGGTCAGCACCAGGTCGCAGTGATCGCCCTGGATTTCGATCTGCCCCTGCTTGAGGGTGCCGCCGCTGCCGCAACGGACCTTGAGCTGCTGCGCCAGTGCCTGTGCGGCATCGGCGGGCACGCCCTTGATGACGGTGACGGCCTTGCCGCCTCGCCCCTTGGTTTCCCGGTGCACGCGAACCACGCCGTCACCCGAAGGCGGTGGCGTGGCTTCGCGGCAGCTGCATTGCGCCACGGGTTGCCGACAGCCTGGGCACATGCGTCCACCTTCGGTGGAGTAGACCAGGCGACCCAGGCCGGCTAACGACTTCATGGCGGTGTGCAGCGCCGGGCCGGATTACAGCGCGGCGTCCTTCAGCTTCTTCAGCGCACGGACCTTGATCTTCACCGACGCGGGTTTGGCTGCGAACGTGCGCTCCTGCTTGGTGAAGGGGTCGATGCCTTTGCGGGCCTTCTTGGCAGGCACCTTCTGCACACCGATCTTCAGCAGGCCGGGCAGCGTGAACTCGCCCGCGCCCTTCTTGTTCACCGACCCGAGGATGGCGGCGTCCAGCGCAGCGAGGACGGCCTTGGCGGCCTTGGGTTCCACGCCAGCCTGGGCGGCCACATGGGTGATCAGGGCGGATTTGCTGAACACTTCCTTGACGGGTTTGACCACAGCCGGTGCTGCGGCTGCCTTGACGGCAGTTTTCGGCGCCGCCTTGGCGGCAGGCTTCTTGGTCACGGTCTTGGCGGCCTTGGCAGGCGCGGCCTTCTTAGCTGTTGCCATGTGGTTGCTTTCCTGATGGTTGATGGAATCACTCCCCCCTTGGGCGAGTGCCACGATTCTAGGCCTAGCGCCGCGAATGCCATGCACGGCAGCGTGAGTCACACGCCAAAGTAGCGCCCGCTGCGGTGGTTGACGGCGATGACAAGGTTCAACGCAGCCGCGCCCAGCAGCGACAGAAGCACCTGCATCGGCGTGGTGACCCACCAGGCCAGCATGAGGATGCCGGCGTCCACCACCATCTGTATGGTGCCCGCCCGCCACTGCTTGCGCTTTTGCAGGTAGATGGCCAAGATGCCCACGCCGCCCAGGCTGGCCCCATGGCGTATGAGCACCAGAATGCCTGTGCCCGCCAGCAGCCCGGCCATGATGGCGGCGAACACCGGGTTGAGCGTGTCGAAGCCTACCCACCTGGGCAGCAGTTCCACGTAGATGGACAGCAGTGCCACCGCGCCGAAGGTCTTGACCGTGAAGGTGGTGCCGAGTGAACGCAGGCCGAACACATAGAAGGGCAGGTTGATGGCGAACAGGACCACCCCCAGCGGCCAGGTGGTCTGGTAATGCAGCAGGAAGGCCAGCCCCGTGGTGCCGCCCGTGAGCAGGCTGGCCTCGCGGAACATCAGCACGGCCAGTGCGACGAATAGCGGGCCGATCAAGAGGCCCTGTGCGTCTTCGAAAGGGGTGTGCGGCACGGCCGCTGGCAAGGTTTGCGTGTGTTCGCTCATGTGTGTTCCACCAGACCCAGGCCGCGCAGGTAGTTGTGCAGCGTCTGCTCACCGACTTCCTCCAGGTCAAACGCCTGTGGGTCCATCAGCCAGTTGTTGATCAGGCCGTCCACCAGCATGTGCAGGCCCAGCGCGGCGGTGCGTGCGGGCATGGGCAGCGTGATGCCTTGTCTGGCCGAGCATAGCGTCAAAGCCTGTTCGGTCATCAGCAGCAGGTCGCGGATGCATTCGTTGCGGCGCTGCGCCACGGCATGGAGTTCGTCGACGTACTCGACTTTGTGCGTGGCGATTTCAAAGACGCGGCGGGTCTGCGGGTCGTGCACCGTGGCGCGCAGCGCGAGCATGAGGGTGCCGAGCAAGGCCTTGAGGGGCGGCTGTGCGTCCGTGCCCGGTTGTGCGGCCGACTGCAGCGCCTGCTCCAGCGGCAGTGTGACGCGCTCCATCATGGCGTTGAAAAGGTCGGCCTTGTCCTGGAAGTGCCAGTAGATGGCGCCGCGCGTGGTGCCTGCGGCGGTGGCGATGTCGTTGAGCGAGGTGCGTGACACCCCCCGCTGCAGGAACAACTGTTCGGCGGCATCCAGCAGCTTGTGGCGGGTCTGTTCGGCTTCGGCTTTGGTTCGTCTGACCATGACTGTTGTGTAAATGACGCGTAAACATGACCATTTGGTCAACATACATTCAAAAATGTATGTATATTATGAACCGTCGCGCCTTTGGCGTGTTTCTTTTTGGCTTTTCAGCCCTCATCGAGGTGGTCCATGGCTTTGCCTGACGTTCTGCAGAGATCTTCTTCCGTATCCGCTGCTGCCCGCGCTCCGTCGCGGGCAGCTTGGTTTTTGACCGCCTTGATGGGCGCAGCCCTTCTTGCCGCGTGCGGCAAAGGCGGGCAGGCACCGGCTGCCCCGGGCGGGGGTATGCCCCCCGCCGAGGTCGGGGTGGTGACCGTGCAGCCCGGCGTGGTGGAGTTGGTGACGGAGCTGCCCGGCCGGCTGGAGGCGTCGCGTGTGGCCCAGGTGCGTGCGCGTGCCACGGGCATTCTGCAGGAGCGGCTGTTCCGCGAGGGCAGCGACGTGAAGGCGGGCCAAGCGCTGTTCCGCATCGACCCGGCCCCTTACGAGGCCACGCTGGCCAGCGCACGCGGACAGCAGGCCAAGGCGGAAGCTGCGCTGGCGCAGGCCAAGGCCACGCTGGAGCGTTACCGCCCCCTGGTGGCGGAGCGGGCCGTGAGCCAGCAGGATTTCGTCAACGCCGAGATGGCGGTGAAACAGGCCGAAGCTGACGTGGCCGTGGCGCGTGCTGCTGTGCAGACGGCAGGCATCAACCGGGCATATGCGGACGTCGCCTCCCCCATCGCGGGACGCATTGGCCGGGCATTGGTCACAGAGGGCGCACTGGTGGGGCAGGGCGATGCCACGCCTTTGGCGGTGGTGCAGCAGGTGGACCCGCTGTACGTGAACTTCACCCAGTCTGCCATTGAGGCCATGAAGCTGGCGCGGGCCGTGGAGGCCGGGCAGTTGCAAAAGCGCGGCAACGGCGCTGCCGTGAAGGTGATGCTGGAAGACGGCAGCGAGCATCCGCAGACGGGCAAGCTGCTGTTTGCCGACCTGACGGTCGACAGCACCAGTGGCCAGGTGACCCTGCGTGCCGAGGTGCCCAACCCCGGCGGAAAGCTCCTGCCCGGACTGTACGTGCGGGTGCGCCTGGTGCAGGCCGAGGCCGCGCAGGCCATCACCCTGCCGCAACAGGCGGTCACCCGTTCGCCCAAGGGCGACAGCGTGATGGTGGTGGATGCCGAAGGCAAGGTGGCGCCGCGCCCCGTGAAACTCGGTGGACAGCAGGGTGGGCACTGGGTGGTGCTGGACGGCCTCAAGGCCGGGGAGCAGGTGATGGTGGACGGCTTCCAGAAGCTGCGTGGCGATGCCCCCGTGAAGGCCGTGCCGTGGCAGGCGCCGGGCCAGGGCAGCTGAGGGGCAAGGCATGGCCAAGTTCTTCATTGACCGCCCCATCTTCGCATGGGTGATCGCGCTGTTCGTGATGGTCCTGGGGGTGGTGTCCATCACCCAGTTGCCGGTGTCGCAGTACCCGCCGGTGGCGCCACCGTCCATCGTCATCAACGCAGCCTACCCAGGCGCCTCGGCGCAGGTGCTGGAGGACAGCGTGCTGTCCGTCATCGAACGCGAGATGAACGGCTCGCCGGGTTTGATCTACATGGAGTCGGTGGCGCAGTCCAACGGCACGGGTTCGCTGACGCTGAGCTTCGAGCCGGGCACCAACGACGACCTGGCCCAGGTGGACGTGCAGAACCGCCTGAGCCGCGCCACGCCGCGTTTGCCTGCGGCCGTGACGCAGCAGGGCGTGCGCGTGGACAAGGCACGCAACAACTTCCTGCTGTTCGCACTGCTGTCGTCGGACGACCCGGCCTGGGACCCGGTGGCGCTGGGTGACTATGCGTCGCGAAACGTGCTGCCTGAACTGCAGCGCCTGCCCGGTGTGGGCCAGGCCCAGCTGTTTGGTACTGAGCGCGCCATGCGCGTGTGGATCGACCCGGCCAAGCTGCAAGGCTTCGGCTTGAGCGCCGCGGACGTGACCGCCGCCATCCGTGCGCAGAACGCGCAGGTGTCGGCGGGTGAGATCGGAGCGCTGCCAAACATTGCGGGGCAGGGCATTTCTGCCACGGTGGTGGTGCAAGGGCAGCTGGGTACTGTGGAGGCTTTCGGGCAGTTGCTGCTGCGCGCCAACACCGATGGTTCCACCGTGCGCCTGAAGGACGTGGCCCGCATTGAGCTGGGCGGGCAGACCTACGCCACCAGCGCGCGCCTGAACGGACAGCCCGCCACCGGCATTGGCGTGCAGCTTTCGCCCAGCGGCAACGCCCTGGCCACGGCCACCGCAGTGCGCGCCAAGATGCAGGAGCTGGAGCGCTATTTCCCCAGCGGCGTGAAGTGGACCATTCCCTACGACAGTTCGCGTTTCGTGAAGATTTCTATCCAGCAGGTGGCAGAGACTCTGGGCGAAGCGGTGCTGCTGGTGTTCCTGGTGATGCTGCTGTTCCTGCAGAACTGGCGCTACACGGTGATCCCGACCATCGTGGTGCCAATCGCACTGTTGGGCACGTTCGGAGTGCTGCTGGCGCTGGGTTTCTCCATCAACGTTCTGACCATGTTCGGCATGGTGCTGGTGATCGGCATCGTGGTGGACGACGCCATCGTGGTGGTAGAGAACGTCGAACGCATCATGAGCGAGGAAGGCCTGCCGCCGCGTGAAGCCACGCGCAAGGCGATGGGGCAGATCTCGGGCGCCATCGTCGGCATCACCGTGGTGCTGATCTCGGTGTTCGTGCCGCTGGCTTTCTTCACTGGCGCGGTGGGCAACATCTACCGCCAGTTCGCGGCGGTGATGGGGGTGTCGATCGCGTTCTCGGCGTTCTTCGCGCTGTCGCTGACGCCCGCGCTGTGCGCCTCCTTGCTCAAGCCGGTGGAGGCGGGGCACCACCATGCGAAGACGGGCTTCTTTGGCTGGTTCAACCGTGGATTCACGCGCACGGCGAAGGGCTATGAAAGTTGGCTGGCACGGCTGCTGCCTCGTGCGGCGCGAACCCTGGTGGTCTATTTGGCCGTGGTGGGTGCGGCGGTGGTGGTGTATCAGCGGCTGCCTGCATCCTTCCTGCCCAACGAGGACCAGGGCACGCTGCTGGTGAACGTGCAGTTGCCGCCGGGTGCCACGCAGGAGCGCACCCGCTCGGTGATGGAGCAGGTGGAAGGCTTCATGCTCAACCAGCCTGAAGTGCAGAGCATGGTGGGTGTGCTGGGCTTCAGCTTCTCCGGGCAGGGGCAGAACGCCGCACTGGCGTTCGTCACTCTCAAGGACTGGTCGGAGCGCACCGGCGAGGGCAGCAGTGCCCAGGCGCTGGCGGGCCGGGCGTTTGGTGCCTTGTCTGGCGTGCGCGACGCGTTCATCTTCCCACTGAGCCCGCCACCCATCCCTGAGCTGGGCGCAGCATCGGGCTTCACCTTCCGGTTGCAGGACCGTGGCGGGCTGGGGCACGACGCTCTGCTGGCCGCGCGCAACCAGTTGCTGGGCATGGCATCCAAGAGCCCGGTGCTCACGCAGGTGCGCCCGGATGGTCTGGAGGACGCGCCGCAGCTGCAGCTGGACGTTGACCGGGAACGCGCGGCAGCGCTGGGCGTGAGCTTTGACAGTGTGACCAGTGTGCTGGCCACGGCGCTGGGCTCGGCATACGTGAACGACTTCCCCAACGCCGGGCGCCTGCAGCGCGTGGTGGTACAGGCCGATGCACCTGCGCGCATGCAGCCTGAAGACCTGCTGCGCCTGACGGTGCTGAACAGCCGGGGGCAGGCCGTGCCGATGTCTGCCTTTGCCAGCACGCGCTGGGTGGTGGGGCCGGTGCAGACCGTGCGCTACAACGGCTACCCGGCCATGCGCATCAGCGGCGGCGCCGCGCCCGGCTACAGCACGGGTGACGCCATGGCCGAGATGGAAAAGCTCGCAGCCCAGCTGCCGCAGGGCTTCGGCTTTGAGTGGACGGGCCAGTCGCGCGAGGAAAAACTGGCCGGTGCCAAGGCCTTTGTGGTGTACGGCTTTGCCATCCTCGCGGTGTTCCTGTGCCTGGCCGCGCTGTACGAGAGCTGGACGATTCCGCTGGCGGTGATTCTGGTGGTGCCGCTGGGTGTGGTCGGCGTGCTGCTGGCCACCTGGCTGCGCAACTACGCCAACGACGTGTACTTCCAGGTGGGCCTGATCACGATCATTGGCCTGTCGGCGAAGAACGCCATCCTGATCATCGAATTCGCCAAGGACCTGCAGGCCCAGGGCAAGACGCTTGTGGCCGCAGCGCTGGAGGCCGCGCACCTGCGCTTCCGTCCGATCGTGATGACGTCGCTGGCCTTCACCGCGGGTGTGGTGCCGCTGGCGATTTCGAGCGGTGCGGGTTCTGCCAGCCAGCGTGCCATTGGTACGGGGGTGATTGGCGGCATGCTCACGGGCACGGTTCTGGCCGTGGTGTTTGTGCCGGTGTTTTTTGTGGTGGTGCGCAGCCTGTTCAAGGGCAGTGCACGCCAGCAGGCCGTGCATCGCGCCGATGCCGAGCACCTGGGAGTCCACAGCCATGACGAGTGAACGTATGAAATTGATCCCCACGCGTACCGCGCTTGCTGCCTTGTTGGCTGCTGGTGTGCTGGCCGGTTGCTCGCAGTTCCAGCCTTACCAACGGCCTGACACCCCCATGCCCGCCGCCTGGGCGGGCGGTGAGGCGGGCGCCCAGACGGCGCCGTTGGCCTGGGAGGATTTTGTGGCCGACCCGGCCCTGCGTGCCCTGGTGCAGAAAGCGCTGGACAACAACCGCGACGCGCGCATTGCCGCGTTGCAAGTGGAACAACTGCGCGCGCAGCACCGCATACGTGAAGCCGCGCGCTTGCCCACGGTGGCGGCGGGCGTGACGGGCAGCCGAGTCACCACGGGCGAGGACGAGCCGATCAAGAGCACCTACACCGCTGGTTTGCAGGTGACGGGCTGGGAGATTGACTTCTTCGGCCGCCTCGCCAGCTTGCAGGAGTCCGCACGGGCGCAGTACCTGGCCTCTGAAGAGGCGTTGCGCAGCACGCGCATTGGCCTGGTGGCGGGTGTGGCGTCGGGCTGGCTGAGCCTGCAGAGCAGCGATGCACTGCTGCGGCTGACGCAGCAGACGCTGGCGACCCGCGAGGAATCCTTGCGCCTGACGCGGCTGCGCTTTGAGGCGGGCACGGCGTCGGCGCTGGACCTGCGGCAGGCCGAGTCGCTGGTGGAGTCTGCCCGCGTGACCCTGGCGCAGCAGCAGCGCCAGCGCGCCCAGGACTTGAACGCCTTGACGCTGCTGGTGGGGCAGCCGCTGGACCAGCCCCTGGCCGAAGCGCAGCTGACACCGGCGCGAACGGCTGCCGGTGACGCGGTGGCCGAGGTGCCGGTGGGCCTGCCGTCGCGCGTGCTGCTGGAGCGGCCGGACATCCGTGCGGCGGAGCAGAAGCTGGCCGCAGCCAACGCGCAGATCGGCGCGGCGCGCGCGGCGTTCTTCCCCCGCATTGCGCTCACCGCCAGCGTGGGGTCGGCCAGCAGCGAGCTGTCGGGCCTGTTCAAGAGTGGCAGCTGGGGCTGGACGCTGGCACCCCAGGCCTTGTTGACGATCTTTGATGCCGGGGCCAACCGGGCCAACCTGGCGTCGGCCCAGGCCGAGCGCGAGATCACGCTGGCGCAATACGAGAAAGCCATCCAGACGGCGTTCCGCGAGGTGAATGACGCGCTGGCCGGGCGCGACACGCTGGCGGCGCAGCTGGCGTCGCAACAGGCACTGGTGCGGGCCGAGACGGAGCGCCTGCGGCTGGCGACCTTGCGTGAGCGCCAGGGCGTGGCCAGCCAACTGGAGGTGCTGGACGCACAGCGCAGCCAGTTTGCCGCCGAACAAGCCCTGGTGCAGACGCGTTACGCGCTGCTGCAGGCCCGCGTGGCCCTGTTCAAGGCAACGGGCGGGGCGTGAGGTTGGCGGCGCCGACGGTCTCCTGCCGGCGCACGGGCAGGGGATCGTCGTGCCGCCCCAGCAGGCGCGACCAGAGCCAGGGCAAGGCACTCGCCAGATCGGGGCGTTCACGCAGTTGCAAGGGGGCATGCGCCTGTGAGCCGGGCAGGCTGACCGGGCGGACGGGAGCCGTGCTGGGCAGCGGCCCCACGTCAAAGCGGAAGGTGTAATAGGGCTCCTGCCCCATCCGCAGGTCAGTGACCGTCAGGCGCCCTTGCTGGTTGCCCAGGCTGAAGAAGCCGTGGCTGAACCGGGCCACGCGTTCCACGTGGGTGTTGCTGGCATGCGCCTCGATCAACCCGGCGCCGCGTTCGTGCGCACGCCAGGTGATGGGGGCGTCGCCATCGAGCAGCGAACGGTAGGCCTCGTGGTAGTGGGTGGGGGTGACGGCCACCAGCCGCCACAGCACCGTGTTGAAAGGCGCGGGTGTGACGAGCAGGCCTTGCGCCTGGATGCCCGACGCGGCAAGGGAAGCCTGTGCCAGCCGCTCGACGTGTTGCTGTGCGAGCACGCTCCAGCCCAGGTACAGCGTGCTCAGGGCGAGCCCGGCCATGTTCCAGCGCAGGCCCTTGCCCGCCGCGCGCGACAGCGCCGCCACCACACCCACCACGAGCGGCAAGGTGTAGAGCGGATCGATGATGAAGACACTGCCCACGCCGAACGGGTGGCTGCTGAAGGGTTGCAGCAACTGTGTGCCGTACACCGTCATGGTGTCGAGCAGCGGGTGGGTGACGAGCACCAGCCACAGCGCCAGCCACCAGCGCCGGAACAGGGCAGCTTCACCGTGCAGGCGCGAAACCAGCCAGGCCAGGGCGGGCGCCGCCAGCGTCAGGTAGAACAGCGCGTGGCTTTCGGCCCGGTGGCGCGTCATGTTCAGGATGGCGTCGCCTTGGTCGATGAAGGCGTCAAGGTCTGGCAGGGTACCCGCCACCGCCCCCCAGAGCGCGGACTTCCACACGGCGGTGCGCCGCCCCATGACGGCCACGCCGACAGCCGCGCCCAGCGCAATCTGTGTGAGCGAATCCATCAGGCCTGCACGACGATGGGGAACTCGGCGCGCAGGCCGTCGGTGGACTGGCGGAAGGGGACGGTCAGCGCCTGCCGGTCCTGCTCGTTCAGGCGGCGCCAGAGGAAGTCGCGTTCGTTGCCCGGCTCGCCCGCCACGTAGAGCTGGGTGGTCAGCAGTTCCATGCGGTCGAGCTTGACCTTGACGTGAATGTGCGGGGTGCGCCCCGTGTAGGGAACGGGCTTGAGAGTGCGGAAGCGGTAGCGCCCGTCGCGGCCTACCGTCACTCGGCCAAAGCCCTGGAACGCCGGGTCGGCGCGCCCCCCGTCGCCGGGGTGGTGGTAATGCCCGGCGTGGTCGCATTGCCAGATTTCGACCACCGCGCCGGAAACGGGCACGCCCGCGGTGTCGGTGACGATGCCTTCCACCCAGGCGGCCTTGCCCCGCGCATCGGTCTGGCTGTTGTTGCGCATCAGGTCGAAGTCGGTGTCGGCAGGCAGGGTAACCGGGTAGAACGGACCTTCCGTCTGCGGTGGGGTGGGGCGCAGAACACGCCCCTGTGCCAGCGCGGGCGTGAGCCAGGCGGGCGCGGACAAGCCAGCCACCCAGGCGGTACCCAGGGCAATGCAGCGGCGGCGAGACGTTGGCGTGGAGGACATGGGGGCTCTCCTTGGCTGGTGTTGTGTCGCACGGTCATCCGCGCGCAGGAGGGTTGGATGGCGTGTGACTGGACGAGTTCCTTGTGTTGCACAGATCACATGATTCTGGTGTTTGTCACATCTTTGTCACCGGCAAGCCATAGATTCGTCGCAGATGTGGCAGGGGGGCTTCCGAGAGGGCGGGGGCACCGGCGGGCCGCTTTCCTGGATTTGCACAGATGCGTCTGCTACAGAACGTCCGCATAGGTACTCGCCTGGCCGGTGCTTTTGGCGTGGTGTTGCTGCTGATGGTGCTCATGGCCGCAGTTGGCCTGGGCGGCACGCAGCGTTTTTTCGAAGCCACCCGCGCGGTGTACGAGGACCGTACCGTGCCGCTGGGGCTGCTGGGTGACATGAACTACCTGGTGCAGCGCAACCGGGTGCTGGTGATGGACATGCTGCTGGACCCGGGCAACGCCAACGTGGAAAAGCGCACGGCGGAGTTGCAGCGCAACCTGGAGGCTATCGACACGCTGTGGGGGCGCTACCGCCAGACACGCCTGACAACGGAAGAGACCCTCTTGGCAGACGGTTTCGCCACGCTGAAGGATCAGTACTTGCGCGAGGCCATCCTCCCCGCGGCCGAGGCCATGAAGGGCGGGCGCTTCGATGACACCATGGATCTTTACCTTGGCCGTATCAGCCCCACCGCACCCAAGGTGCAAGAGGCCATCCAGCAACTGGTGCGCCTGCAGGTGAGCGGGGCCGCCGA
The DNA here is from genome assembly GCF_054780915.1 of Hydrogenophaga aquatica. Taxonomy (NCBI): domain Bacteria; kingdom Pseudomonadati; phylum Pseudomonadota; class Betaproteobacteria; order Burkholderiales; family Comamonadaceae; genus Hydrogenophaga; species Hydrogenophaga aquatica. Next base: position 53,741 of record NZ_BAAGVK010000016.1, read on the forward strand.
GGAGTTCGGACGCACCCGGGACATGCACGCCAGCATGGTTGCGGCCCTGTTGGGGGCCGCGGCGCTGGCGCTGGTACTGGGCGCCATGCTGGCGTGGCTGATCACCCGTTCCATCGGGCGACCGTTGCGCGCGGCCGTGGAACTGGCACGCGCCGTGGCGGCCGGCGACCTGACCCGGCGCATGGAGGTACGGGGGCGTGACGAGGCTGCGGCCTTGCTGCAGGCCTTGCAGACCATGAGCGATGGCTTGGCGTCGGTGGTGACGCGCGTGCGCCAGGGCGCAGAGGGCGTGGCTGCGGGATCGGGGCAGATAGCGGCAGGCACGGCGGATTTGTCGCAGCGTACCGAGGCGCAGGCGTCCAGCCTGGAGGAAACGGCTGCCTCGATGGAGGAACTGACCGCCGCCGTGAGGCAGAACGTGGCCACCGCCCGCGAGGCCAGCCGCATGGCCACCCAGGCCAGCGAGGCGGCAAGCAGCGGTGCCGAGGTGGTGGAGCGCGTGGTAAACACGATGCACGACATTGCGGGCAGTTCGCAGAAGATCGCCGACATCATTGGCGTGATCGACGGCATAGCGTTCCAGACCAACATCCTCGCGTTGAACGCTGCGGTGGAGGCGGCGCGGGCGGGCGAGCAGGGGCGCGGCTTTGCCGTGGTGGCTGCCGAGGTGCGGGCCCTGGCCCAGCGCAGCGCCGCCGCCGCCCGGGAAATCAAGGACCTCATCGGTCTGAGCGTCGAACGGGTGGACGCGGGTGCCAGCCTGGTGGCAGAGGCCGGGACCAGCGTGCGGGCCATGGTAGAGCAAGTGCACCGTGTCACCCAGCTCATCAACGAAATCAGCGCCGCCAGCGACGAGCAGGCTGGTGGCATCGCGCAGATTGGCGACGCCGTGGCGCAGCTGGACCGCGTCACCCAGCAGAACGCGGCGCTGGTGGAGGAGAACTCGGCCGCTTCCGAAAGCCTCCGGCAGCAGGCGGACCGGCTGATCGAGGCGGTGGGCGTGTTCCGTCTGTCGCCTGACGGGCTGCGGCTCCGTTAAAGTGCTGCTTGTTGTTCCACCGGCAGGAGAGGCCATGACCCCCACGCTCCCTTCGATGAAAACCTTTGCCACCGTGTTGACCCTGTGCCTTGCCACCCTGGCATTCCAGGCGCAGGCCCAGGGCACGACCTGTCACGCCGCCACGGCCGAAAAGAGGCTTTCCGGCGCGGCCAAGGCGTCTTTCCTGAAGAAGTGCGAGAAGGATGCGAAGGCCGCTTGCGAGGCCACTGCCGCTGACCGGAAACTGTACGGCGCGGCGCGGGCCAGCTTCACGGCCAAGTGCTTCCGTGAGGCGGTGGGCACTGCCAACTGACCGCCTGCTGGCCAGCCGCACCCGCTGGCTGGCTGCCTGTCTGCTCGCCGCCCTGGCCATGTGCTGGGGCGTGCCTGTGTTCGCGTCGGTTCTGCATGGCCGCGTTGTGGGGGTGAGCGATGGCGATTCCATTGCCGTCTTGTCAGGGGGGCGGGTGACCCACAAGATCCGGCTGGCAGGCATAGATGCCCCGGAACGTGGCCAGCCCTGGAGCCGGCGGTCACGCCAGGCTCTGGCCGACCTGGTGGCCGACCGCGATGTGACGGTAGAGACCGGCAAGACCGACCGCTATGGCCGCACGTTGGGCAAGGTGCTTGTCGATGGGCGCGACGCGGGGCTGTTGCTGGTCCGGGCGGGCCTAGCCTGGCATTACAAGGCTTATCAGCACGAACAGACCGAGGAGGACCGCAGGTACTACGCGCAGGCCGAGCACGAGGCCCGCGCCAGCGCCAAGGGGCTGTGGAGCGATCCAAGCCCGGTTCCGCCCTGGGAGTTCCGCAGGGCTCGGCGCTGATCAGATCAAGGCGCCGGCCTCTAAAGCCTGCTCCCGCAACCACTTGAGTGCTGGGTCGTTGTCGCGGTGGCGGTGCCACTGCAGTGTCTGGATCAATGTGGGGATTTCGATGGGCGGCGCCCACAGCCGCAAGGGCAGTGTTTTGGCGGCCTGCAGGGCAATGCGGCGGTGCACGGTGGCGATGCGATTGGTGCCCACCACCATCTGTGGCAGTGCTGCCAGTGTGGGTGCAGACACTTCGACCCGCCGCTTCACGCCAAAGCGTTCCAGAAACCAGGTGTCGAACGCTGGCGCTCGCTGCTTGGCGTTCGAGTAGCTGCCCGCCACGTGGCCGCTTTCCACGTAGTCGTCGAAGGTCAACGCGTCGCGGATGCGGGTGTTGCCCTCCCAGGTGACGCAGAGGTATTCCTCTTCGAACAAGGGGGCGGAAGGGTGCTGGTCCGACACGTATTGCGAGGGGATGATGAGCAGGTCGACCTCGTTCTGCTCCAGCTGCTCCAGCGGCCGTTCATTGAGCATGCGCAGATCCAGGTTGATGCCGGGGGCCTGCGCGTACAGGCGTTCGATCAGCGATGGCACGAACACGGTGCTGCTGAAGTCGGACATCAGCAACACGAACGTGCGCTCAGCTTCGGTGGGGTCAAACACCGGCTGGGTGGCAATGGTGCTGTCGATGCGCATGAGCACTTCGCGCACGGGTTCGATGAGCTCGCGTGCGCGTGACGAGAGGATGAGCTGCCGCCCCTGCGGGATCAGCAGTTCGTCCTGGAAGTAGTCGCGCAGGCGCGCCAGCGCGTTGCTCATGGCGGGCTGGCTCAGGTGCACGCGCTCGCCCGCGCGGCTGATGTTGCGCTCGGCCAGCAGCGCATCCAGCGCGACCAGCAGGTTCAGGTCGAGTTTGTTGAAACGCATGGTCTCCGTCTGCCTTCGGGTATTCCCTTGCGGGTTGTCCCTGATATTTGTTCGATCGATGCCATGAATTCAAAGAATCCATTTCCCGAATGTAAACGCTCTCCCTAGAGTTGCGCCCTATCCGTGAGGGGTGCGTCGCATCCCGGCGGATGCGATCAACACATACAACGGAGACAAGCCATGCCCCTACACAAGCAGGCAGGCGCCAAGCCCGCCCCCATACCCGGCCGACGCCATGCCGTGGCTGCCGCGCTGTTGGCCCTGGTGGCCGCGCAGACCGCGTCTGCGATCGAACTCGACACCGGCAACCCCGACTGGAAACTGCGCTGGGACAACACCGTCAAGTACAGCCTGATGACACGGTTGGAAAAGCCGATGGCGGCGCTGTCGGCCCAGCTGCCGTTGACGGCGAACCAGGACGACGGCAACAACAACTTCGGGCGTGGGCTGGTGTCGAACCGGTTTGACCTGTTCAGCGAACTGGACCTGACCGGCCCCGGCTACGGCGCGCGCCTGAGCGCTGCCGCCTGGTACGACAGCGTCTACAACGGCAAGACGGACAACGGCACCTTCACCTCAAACCACACGCCCCGCAGCGAATTCCCTGCCGAGACGCGCAAGCTCATGGGGCGCAACGCCGAGCTGCTGGACGCCTTTGTGTACGCCAACTTCGACGTGGCGGAAAAGCCCGCCTCGCTGCGCCTGGGCCGCCACACGCTGCTGTGGGGCGAGAGCCTGTTCTTCGGCGCCAACGGTATTGCAGGCGGGCAGGCGCCGCTGGACCTGATCAAGTTGCTGTCCGTGCCCAACTCGACGTTCAAGGAAGTGGCGCGGCCCACGGGCAAGCTGTCGGGACAGGTGCAGCTGTCGTCCGACGTGACCCTGGGTGGCTACCTTGCCTACGAGTGGGAGAAGACGCGCCTGATGCCGGCGGGGGCCTACCTGTCCAGCAGCGATGCGATGGGGCCGGGGGCCGAGCGCATCAACGCAGGCCCGGCGGGCACGTTTGTGCGCGCGCCGGATCTGGACGCGAAGGACAGCGGCCAGGGTGGTTTGCAACTGCGCTTCCGCGTGCCGGAGATCGACACCGACTTCGGCCTCTACGCCATCCGCTACCACGCGATGACGCCGAGCAACATCAACAACACGCTCACTGGGTTCCCGCCCGCCTTGTCTGCCAGCTCCTACCGCTGGCTGTACCACGAAGGCATTCGGGCCTACGGCGCCAGCTTTGCCAAGACCGTGGGCGAGTGGAGCCTAGCCGGTGAGATGTCGGTGCGCAAGAACGCGCCGCTGGCCAGCTCGGGGCAGAGCACGCTGTCGTCGATCGGCGTGAACACCGGTTTGAACAACAACAGCAACCCCGGCTATGCGGTGGGTGAAACCGCGCACGCGCAGTTCTCGTGGCTGGCGTCGCTGGGGCCTTCGTTCATCTCGCAGGAGGCTTCGTTCCTGGGCGAGGTGGCGTGGAACAAGCGGCTGAAGGTGACGAAGAACACGCACATGCTCAACCCCAACGCCGACAAGTCGGCTTGGGCGGTGCGCATGGTCTATGCACCCACCTACCGGCAGGTGATGCCGGGGCTGGACCTCACGCCCTCTATCGGTTTGGGCTATGCGCGCGGCAAGTCGTCTGCCGTGGGGCCGGGCTTTGGCGTGGACAAGGGCGGCGACCTGAGCCTGGGCCTGTCGGCCGTGTACCTGGGCAGCTGGACTTTTGCCGCGAACTACGTGCGGTTCCTGGGCAAGGCTGCTCCCACGCTGGATTCGGCCAACAACGCCCAGTACCAGCAAGCGCTCAAGGACCGCGACTACCTGACCCTCTCCGTCCGCACCACTTTCTGATTTCAGGAGACAAGCATGATTCAACTTCGACACATGGCCGTGGCGTGTGCACTGGCGTTGGCTGGCGCGGGCGCCGCTTTGGCCCAGGTTTCAGCACAAGAGGCGCAACGGCTCAAGGGTGACCTGACGCCGTTGGGCGCGGAGCGCGCAGGCAACAAGGACGGCACCATTCCCGCTTGGACGGGCGGCTACACCACGCCCATCCCGGGCTTCAAGAACGGTGGCCGCCGGGGCGACCCGTTCGCCAACGAAAAGCCGCTGTACAGCATCACGGCGGCCAACATGGCGCAGTACGCCGACAAGCTGACCGATGGCACACAGGCGCTGTTGAAGAAGTACCCGCAGAGCTTCCGGGTGGACGTGTACAAGACCCATCGCACGGCGGCTGCACCGCAATGGGTTTATGACAACACCTTGAAGAACGCCACCAGCGCCAAGCTGGATGGTGAAGTGGTCAAGGGCGCGTTCGGCGGTATTCCTTTCCCCATTCCCAAGACGGGGCAGGAAGTGATGGCCAACCACGAACTGCACTGGCGAGGCGAGGCGTGGCAGACCGACTTCCGCGGCTACCTGGGCACCGCCACGGGCCAGAGGGTGCTGTCTGTGCAGGGCGTAGGGGACTTCCAGATGCCCTATTACGCCGAAGGCCAGGCCGACAAGTTCAATGGCGAGTACTGGCTGATCCGTCTGGTCAACAGCGGCCCGCCGGTGCGTGCGGGTGAAGCCATCACCGGGCGCAACAACCTGGACCAGGACAAGACCGGCGCGTGGGTGTACCTGACCGGCCAGCGCCGCGTGCGCAAGCTGCCCAACGCCTGCTGCGACACGCCAACGCCCGCCACCAGCGGCGTGGCCAGCTTTGACGAAGTGGACGTGTTTGCCAGCCGCACCGACCGCTTCGACTGGAAGATCGTGGGTAAGAAGGAAATGCTGATTCCCTACAACAGCAACCGGCTGCACACGCCCACCAAGGACAGCGACGTGCTGCTGGCCAACCACCTCAACCCCGACCATGTGCGCTGGGAGTTGCACCGCGTGTGGGTCATCGAGGCAACGCTGAAAAGCGGCCAGCGCCACCAGGCGCCCAAGAGCCGCTACTACGTGGACGAAGACACCTGGGTGGCCGTGCTGGGTGACCGCTGGGACGCCAACGGCCAGCTCTGGAAGACCATCTGGTCGCACCCGGTGGTGATGCCCGACCTGCCTGCCACCACTCCGCAGCAGCAGTGGGGTTTCAACGACCTGATCTCGGGCGCCTGGTACGCCAGCGGTGTGGTGAACGAGCGCGAGCAGCACTACAAGATCGTGCCGCGCCGTCCGGACACCTTTTTCACGCCTGACGCCATGGTTGGCCAGGGCGTGCGTTGAACGGGGCGGTCATGACGGTTGTGAAAGCGATCCTTCTGGCGCTGGCTGCCGCAGGCAACGGCGTGCAGACAAGTGCCCTGGCGTCCCCCGTGGGTGACGCCCTGCAGCGCCCGGCGTTGCAGGTGCGCCAGCCCGAGCGCTCGGTGTTGCTGGCCGCCGCGCAGGCGGGCCAGCGCATTGTGGCGGTGGGCGAGCGTGGCATGGTTGCCTTGAGCGAAGACCAGGGCCAGACCTGGCGCCAGGTGCCTTGCCCGGTGAGCGTGACGCTGACCATGGTGCGTTTTGCCGATGCGCGGCACGGCGTGGCTGTGGGGCATGGCGGCACGGTTCTCACCACGGCCGATGGCGGCGCGAGCTGGCAGCTGCGCCTGGACGGCGTGCAGCTGGCCGCCATCGTCCAGCGTGCGGCGAAGGGCGAACAGGCCCAGGCCGACGCGCAGCGCCTGAAGGACGACGGCCCCGATAAACCCTTCCTGGATGTGCTGATGTGGGATGCACAGCGCATTCTGGCGGTGGGGGCTTATGGGCTGGCTTTCCACACTGTTGATGGTGGAAAGACCTGGCAGCCGTGGATGGACCGCCTGCCCAACCCGCGTGCCATGCACTGGTACGTGGCGCGCCGCGCGGGCGACACCGTTTGGCTGGCAGGCGAACAGGGTGTGCTGGCGCGTTCCAGCGATGGCGGCAACAGCTTCCAGGCGGTGGAGTCGCCCTACCGGGGCAGCTGGTTCACCGGGGAGTTGCAGGCCGACGGCGCCGTGTTGCTGGCGGGCTTGCGCGGCAACGTGTGGCGGTCCGCTGATGGCGGCCGCAACTGGGCGCAACTGCCCATGCCAGTGCCCGCGTCGGTGGCGGCCAGTGCGGGTACGGCGCAGGGAAGCTTCTTTCTGGCTGGCCAGGCAGGTGTGGTGTTGCAAGGCAAGGGCGGCACGATGAAGCCGCTCAACACAACGCCATTGCCGCCGCTGGCAGGCGTGTTGCCGCTGAACGATGGCCGTGTGTTGACCGTGGGCCTGGGCGGGGTGGTGACCCTGCCTGCGCCAGCCGCACAGGAAGGGGGCCGCCCATGATGCCGAATGACTCCACCTCAGCTGTGCCGCAAGGCGGGCTGCAAGGGTTCGACCCCCGTTCCGGCTCAATCATCGAGCGGGTGCTGTTCACCCAGCGTTGGCTGGTGGTGCTGTTGTGCGCGCTGGTTACCGTGGTGCTGGGCTGGCAGGCGACCAAGCTGCAACTCAACGCCAGCTTCGAAAAAACCATCCCTGCCACGCACTCCTACATCCAGAACTTTCTGAAGTACCAGCGCGAACTCAGCGGCCTGGGCAACGCGGTGCGCATTGCGGTGGCCCGGCCCGAGGGCAGCGATGGCACGGTTTACGACGCGGCTTACCTGGACACGCTGCGCCGATTCAGCGAAGAGGTGTTTCTGCTGCCCGGCGTGGACCGCGCGCGCATGAAGTCGCTGTGGACCCCCACCACACGCTGGGTGGGCGTGACCGAAGAAGGGCTGGAAGGCGGCCCCGTCATCCCCGATGGCTACGACGGCTCGGCCGCTTCGTTGCAACAGCTTGCGGCCAACGTGGCACGTTCCGGCGAGATCGGCCAGACCGTGGCGCGCGACGCGCGTTCCACCGTGATCTTCGTGCCCCTGCTGATGCAGGACGCAGAGGGAAATGCGCTGGACTACGCCGCCTTTTCCACCCGGCTGGAAGCCTTGCGCGCCAAGTACGAAGCCGAAGGCGTGAGCGTGCACATCACCGGCTTTGCGAAGATCGTGGGCGACCTGATCGACGGTGTGCGCGCGGTGCTGGGCTTCTTCGCGCTGGCCGTGGCCATTGCAACCGCCATGGTGTACTGGTACACGCGCTGCGTGCGTTCCACGCTGCTGGTGGTTTTCGCCTCTCTGGTGGCCGTCGTGTGGCAGCTGGGCCTGCTGCCCACGCTGGGCTTTGCGCTGGACCCCTATTCCATCCTGGTGCCGTTCCTGGTGTTTGCCATCGGCATGAGCCACGGCGCGCAGAAGATGAACGGCATCATGCAGGACGTGGGCCGGGGCATGCACAAGCTGGTGGCGGCGCGTTTCACCTTCCGCCGCTTGTTCCTGGCGGGCCTCACGGCGCTGCTGGCTGATGCGGTGGGCTTTGCCGTGCTGCTGGTCATCGACATCCAGGTGATCCGCGAACTGGCGATTGCTGCGTCCATCGGGGTGGGGGTGTTGATCTTCACCAACCTGATCCTGCTGCCGGTGCTGTTGTCTTACACGGGTGTGAGCGCGCACGCTGCCGAGCGCAGCCTGCGTGCCGAGGCCGCCGACGAGAGCGGCGCAGGCAAGCACCCGGTGTGGGCCTTTCTGGACCGCTTCACACAGCGCCGTTGGGCCGCGCTGGCAGTGGTGTTTGGTACCGTGCTGGGCACCGCTGGTCTGGCGGCAAGCACGCAGCTCAAGATCGGCGACCTGGACCCCGGCGCGCCCGAGCTGCGGGCCGACAGCCGCTACAACCGCGACGTGGCCTACATGAACAAGGCCTACGGCGCGGGCAGCGACGTGTTGGCCGTGATGGTGCGCACGCCTGACGGGCACTGCTCGGCCTACGACACGCTCAACAAGGTGGACGCGCTGGAGTGGCAGCTGCGCCAGCTCGACGGAGTGGAAAGCACCAACACCCTGGCCTTGCTGAACCGCCGCGTGTTGTCGGGCCTGAACGAAGGCAACCCGCGCTGGTACGAGTTCCTGCCCAACCAGGACATGCTCAACACCGTGACCGCTGGCGCGCCGCGCGGCCTGTACAACGACGCCTGCGGGCTGCTCACGGTCTATGTGTTCCTGCGCGACCACAAGGCCGACACGCTGGCGCGCGTTGTCTCGCACGTTGAAGCGTTTGCCCAGGCCAACGACACCGATGAGGTCAAGTTCCTGCTGGCGGCGGGCTCGGCGGGCATTGAAGCGGCCACCAACATCGTGGTGAAGGACGCCTGGCACCTGATGCTGGTGCTGGTTTACGGCGCGGTGGTGGTGTTGTGCTTCGTGACCTTCCGCAGCTGGCGCGCGGTGGTGGTGGCGGTGCTGCCGCTCATGCTCACCTCCATGCTGGCCGAGGCGCTGATGGTGGCCCTGGGCATGGGCGTGAAGGTGGCGACGCTGCCCGTGATTGCGCTGGGCGTGGGCATAGGCGTGGACTACGCGCTCTACATCCTGTCGGTCACGTTGGCGCAGCTGCGCCAGGGCAAGAGCCTGTCCGAGGCCTACTACCGTGCGCTGCTCTTCACCGGCAAGGTGGTCATGCTGACCGGCGTGACGCTGGCCATCGGTGTCATCACCTGGGTGGGCAGCCCCATCAAGTTCCAGGCCGACATGGGCTTGCTGCTGGCCTTCATGTTCCTGTGGAACATGCTCGGCGCCCTGGTGCTGGTGCCTGCGCTCGCGCACTTCCTGCTGCGCCCGGCGGCCGTGCGGCAGCCCACTGAGCCACCCGTTCCTGCAGCGGCCTCAACGCCTGCGGCCCCAGCCGTGGCGCCTTCCGCCGTCTGACTTTTTTTCCCTCAAAACCATTGATCCATGTTCAAGTACTTTCCCACCAATTACGTCTGGAACCTCTCGGTCGATCTGGCCATCGAGATGGGCGCGCGCATCGGCGAGATCGAAGAGATGTGCGCACCCTTGCAAGAGGCCGCCAAGGCGCCCGACGCCGCAGGCACGCAGGCCTTTCGCGAGACCTGGGTGAAGATGGCCGACAAGCTGTGCATGCTCGCCGAAGAAGACAAGGCTAGCGGCCGCGCCCTGTCGGCAGGCGAGAAGATCAGCCGTGCCGCCAGCTACCTCATCACCGCCGAGCGGCTGCAGGCGCACAACGCGCCGGGGCGGCTGGCGCTGTACCGGCGCCATCTCGACCTGTTTGCCGAAGGCCTGAAGCTGTCGCGGGAGAGCTGCGAGCGCGTTGAAATTCCGTACGAGGGCAAGCACCTGTCGGCCTTGTACGTGCCTGCCGAAGGCGTGCAGGGCCGCGCACCGGTGCTGGTGCAGCTCAACGGGCTGGATTCAACCAAGGAGATGAAATACCGCGTTGGCCTGCCCGCGTGGCTGGCCAAGCGCGGCGTGGCTTCGTTGATCGTGGACCAGCCTGGCACGGGCGAGGCGCTGCGCCTGCACGGCATGACGGCCCGCTACGACAGCGAGCACTGGGCCAGCCGCGTGGTGGACTGGCTGGAGCAGCGCGACGACATCGACCCCAAGCGCATTGGCTGCGAAGGTGTGTCGCTGGGCGGCTACTACTGCCCGCGCGCCGTGGCCATGGAGCCGCGTTTTGCCTGCGGCGTTGCCTGGGGCGCCAACCACGACTGGCGCGACGTGCAGAAGCGCCGCCTGGAACGCGAAGGCAGCCTGCCCGTGCCGCACTACTGGGCGCACGTGTGCTGGGTGTGGGGTGCCAAGGACATCGACGACTTCATGCGCATTGCCGAGAACGTGCACCTGGACGGCGTGGTCGAGAAGATCAAGGTGCCCTTCCTGGTCACGCATGGCGAGAAGGATTCGCAGATCCCCCTCAAGTGGGCTCACCGCACCTACGAGCAACTCGTCAACAGCCCCAAGCGCGAACTGAAGGTTTTCACCGACCGCGAGGGTGGCGTGCAGCACTCCAGCTTCGACAACAGCATCAACGCGGGCCAATACATCGCCGACTGGGTGGCCGAAACCCTGGGCGGGCGCACTGCCTGACTCACCCGTACACAGCATTTCAAGGACTCCCCGAATCATGAACATCACCGGAATCGAAACCCTGGTCTTTGGCGTGGAAGACCTGGCTGCCTGCCGCCAGTACCTGCTGGACTATGGCCTGGAACCCGCCGCTGACCAACCCCACCGCCTGGTGGCCCTGGACGGCACGGGCGTAGAGCTATTCGCCGCTACCGACGCCAGTCTGCCCGCCGCCCCCAAGGGCTGCCAGCTGCGCAAGTGCGTGATGGGTGTGGCCGATGCCGCCACGCTGGACGCCATTGAGGCTGAACTGGCGCGCGACCGCGAGGTGTTGCGCCTGCCCGATGGCAGCCTGCAAAGCGTGGATGACGCTGGCTTTGCCATCGGCTTCCAGCTTAGCCGCCGCCAGCCCCTGCACCTGCTGGGTGAGGTGTCGAACGCACCGGGCTCGCCGTTGCAGCGCGTGGCCAACCAGCTGGGCGTGCAGGCCGGGCGCGGGCGCATCCAGCCGCGCAGCCTGTCGCACCTGGTGTACTTCGTGCCCGACGTGGCCAAGGCCGAGGCCTTCTACGTCAACCGCCTGGGCTTTCGCGTGACCGACCGCTTCGACGGCGTGGGCCCCTTCATGCAGCCCGCAGGCTCGCTGGAGCACCACAGCCACTTCCTCATCGGCGCGCCCGCGTTCATGCAAGGGGTGGAGCACTTCACCTTCCATTTCGGCGGGCCCACCGAAGTCATCCAGAACGGCAACCGCTTCATCGAGGTGGGCTACCAGGCCTTCTGGGGGCCGGGGCGCCACGTCTTCGGCTCCAACTGGTTCTGGTACTTCAACAGCCCCTTCGGTTGCCACGTGGAAATGGACGCCGACATGGACCTGCACGACAACACCTGGCGCCCGCGCGTGGCCAAGATCAGTGCCGATGCGTCGCAGGCGTTTTTGCTGCGCCGCCGCGACAAGTGGATGCCGGGCCCCGGTACGCCGGACAACGGCGACTACGCCGCCTGAACGCAGTGGCGCCCAGACCATGAATGCCAAGCTGCCAGTGCAAGCCGTGCCCCTTTGCCTGGCCAATGAACTGGGCGAAGGCGAAGCCAGGGGCTTCCTGCCGGACGAGGACGGTCAGGACCGCCTGTTCGTGGTGCGCCTCGGCGGTGAGTTGCATGCGTGGCGCAACGCCTGCCCGCACGTGGCCGGTGCCCCCATGGCCTGGCGGCGCCACGCCTACCTGAGCCCCGACCGGCAGCACGTGATGTGCCACGCACACGGCGCCCGCTTCGAACCCGGCACCGGCCTGTGCGTGCACGGCCCCTGCCTGGGCCAGACCCTGCAGCGCGTGCCGCTGACGATCGACAGTGACGGGCAGCTCTGGCTGGCCCGTACCGAACAAACACAACCCATTGAGTGAGACAAACGAAAGGAACATGACCATGGCAGCAGTGAACAACGTCCTGGTGGTGGGAGGCGGTTTTTCCGGCATGGCGGCGGCCATTCGCCTGCGGCGCGCAGGCATCGCGGTGGATCTGCTGGAGCTTGACCCCGCCTGGTGCCCGCTGGGTGCGGGCATCACGGTCAACGGTCCCACGCTGCGTGCGCTGGAAACGCTGGGCGTGTTCGACCGCTTCCAGTCCGAAGGCTGGGTGTCCGCCGGGGTGGACCTCTACACCCAGCAGGGGCACCACATTGCCACCATGCCGACGCCGCCTGTGGTCGGGTCCAGCGTGCCCGGCGGCGGCGGCATCATGCGCCCGGCGCTGGCGCGCATCCTGGCCGACGCCACGCGTGCCGCGGGCGTGAACGTGCTGCTGGGCCAGACCTGGGACGACATCACGCAGGACGATGCGCAGGTACACGTTCGCCTGACCAGCGGTGAGCAGCGCAGCTATGGCCTGGTGGTAGCCGCCGACGGCGTGCACTCACCGCTGCGCGCCCGGTTCATGCCCGAGATCGGGCCCCTGCAATACATCGGCCAGGGGGTGTGGCGCGCCGTGTGCCCGCGCCCGGCAGACCTGGTGCGACCGGCCATGTGGCTGGGTGAACACATCAAGTGCGGCGTCAACCCCTGCTCTGCCACGCAGATGTACCTCTTCATCACCGAAGACCGCCCGACCAAGCAGCATATCGACCCCGCCACCTGGCCGTCAGTGGTGCAGGGGCTGTTGACGCCTTTCCAGTCGCCCGTTCTGCAGGCGCTGATTCCACACATGGCCACGCCCGAGGCAGCCATTGACTACCGACCACTGGCCAACCTTCTCGTGCCCACGCCCTGGAACCGGGGGCGCGTGGTCTTCATTGGCGACACCGTGGCCGCCACCACGCCGCACCTGGCGTCTGGCGCAGGCATTGGCATCGAAAGCGGCATCGTGCTGGGCGAGGAACTGGAGCGCCATAACGATCTGCAGGCCGCGCTCGACGCTTTCCACGCACGGCGCTTCGAGCGCTGCCGCCTGGTGGTGAAGAACTCCGAACGCCTGTGCCGCATCGAGGTGGAAGGCGGTGACAAGGCCGAGCACGCGCAGATCATGCGCGAGTCCATGCTGGCGCTGGCCCAGCCCATCTGACCCGCCCAACACGAGGAGACAAACATGAGCGTTCCGATCACAAGCCGCCGCGGCCGTGCCGCGTTGATGGTGGCGCATTGCGCGGGCATGGTGGACCTGGTGGCCTTGCCTATCTGGGTGGGCAGTCTCATCCAGCACCAGCGGTTCGACCCGCAACAGGCAGGCGGTCTGGTGACCTTGTTCCTGCTGGGCGCAGTGCTGTCCAGCGTGCTGCTGGCCCCGCGCTTTCACCGCCTGCAGGGCCGCTGGGTGGCAGTGGCAGGCTTCAGCGTGGCGGCCATGTGCTTTGCTGCGTTGATGGAGCAGGACGCCTTTGGCCCCATGGCTGCACTGCACGGCCTGGCGGGTGTGGCGGCAGGCGCGGCCTTGAGCGTCACGCACGGCACCATCGGGCGCAGCGGCCAGCCGCACCGACTGTTCGCGCTGGTGGGCATGGCCCTGGGCGTGTTCGCCGTGCTGTTCCTGGGCGGGGCGTCGGCACTGGTCATGGAGCAGGGCGGGCAGGTGCTGTTCGGCCTGTTCGGTGGGCTCATGGCATTTGCTGCCGTGGTGGCCTGGCTGGCCTTTCCTGATGTGGCGCCAACCGCAGACGATGTGCCGCAAGACAAGGCAACGGCCGCCACGATGCCGCGTGTGGTGTGGTTCGGCATTGCAGGCATCAGCTGCATGGGGCTGGTGCAGGCCATGGCCTTCAGCTTCCTGGAGCGTGTGGGGCACCACCGCGGCTTCGAGCCACAGGCCATCACCGCCGTGCTGGTGGCGCTGGGCATGGTCAACCTGCTGCCCGCAGCATTGGCCGCCGTGCTGGAAAAACGACTGCCCGCGCAGCGCGTGCTGATGACCGGTCCGGTGCTGCAAGCCGCCTTGGTGTTCACGGTGATGACGGCCACCGCCTTCGCCCCCTACGCCGCTGCGGCAGCCGTTTTTGTGGCGGTGATGATCTTCACGCACACCTTTGCCTTCGGCTTGCTGGCGCGCATCGACACCACTGGCCGTGCCCTGGCAGGCACACCCGCCATGCTGATGGCCGGTGCCGCCGTGGGACCCATCCTGGGCGGCACGCTGGTCAAGACCCTGGGCTACAGCGCCATTGCCTTCGCTGCGCTGGGCATGGCCCTGGTGGCCGTGGCCTGCTTTGCACAGTTGCGCGGGCATGGTCTGCCAGTCACCGCTTCAAAAGCCGCTTCTGGAGCCGCCGCATGAGCCGCAAACGCACCCAACGGCGCTTCGTCGATCTGTCCATCTACCTGGAAAACGACGTGCTCTCGGACCCGCCGCCCCTGGCGCCGAAGATCACCTACCAGAAGCACGCCGACACCCTGCCCGAGTTCATGGCCATGCTGCCGGGCACCACGCCCGCAGACTACCCCGATGGCGAAGCCGCCGCCGCCGAGTGGGTGACGCTGACCACGCACAACGGCACCCACCTGGACGCACCCTGGCACTTCCATTCCACGCAAGACGCCAAGCTCGGTGGCGCGCGTCCCTCCATCACCATCGACGAGGTGCCTTTGGAATGGTGCTTCCAGCCCGGTGTGAAGCTTGACTTCCGCCGCTTCCCCGACGGCTACGTGGCCACCGCCGCCGACGTGCAGGCCGAGCTGAACCGCATCGGGCACGAACTGCAGCCGCTGGAGATCGTCGTGGTCAACACCCGTGCGGGTTCGCGCTACGGCCAGCCGGACTACCTGGGCGCAGGTTGCGGCATGGGCTATGAGGCCACCATGTACCTGCTGGAGCGCGGCGTGCGCCTCACCGGCACCGACGCCTGGAGCTGGGACGCTCCCTTCTCTTACACCGCCAAAAAGGTGGCCGAAACCGGCAACAAGGCCTTGATCTGGGAAGGGCACAAGGCGGGCCGCGACATCGGCTACTGCCACCTCGAAAAACTCCACAACCTGGAGGCGTTGCCGCCCACGGGTTTCACCATCAGCTGCTTCCCGCACAAGATCCGTGGCGCATCCGCCGGGTGGACGCGGGCCGTCGCCATTTTTGAAGAAGAGACCAGCGCATGAGCTTTGCCCCCATCCACCGCGTCGTCACCGGGCACAACGCCCAAGGCCAGGCCATCATCGCCGCCAACGGCCCCTTGCCCACGGTGGTCGAAATCTCAGCCATCCCCGGTACGGTTTTCCACGAGGTGTGGTCCACCAGCGGTGCCCCCGCTCCCGTGGACAACGGTGCTGACCCCACCCTCGGGCCGCTCACCTTGCCGCCTCCCAAACACGGCACGCGTTTTCGTTTCGTCGATATCCCGCCCGACACCGAGGAGTTCCTCGCCCACGGCGCGCAGCGCATGAAAGACGCCTTCAGCCAGATCTGCGACGAAGCGGCGTCCACCGTCAAACCGCAGTCGCCCCATCCGCTGATGCACCGCACCGAGTCGGTGGACTACGGCGTCGTCATCGAAGGCGAAATGACCCTGGTGCTCGACCAGGGCGAGGTGCTGCTCAAGCCCGGCAGCGTGGTGGTGCAGCGCGGCACCAACCACGCCTGGGCCAACCGGTCCGGCAAGCCCTGCCGCATGCTCTTCGTGCTGGTGGACGGCTGCTACGACCCCGCCATTGCACAGGCCTTGGGGCGGGCATGAGCGTGGCAGCCAGTGCCTTGTTCGACCTGACCGGCCAGCGCGCCCTGGTGACGGGCGCCACTGGAGGGCTGGGGCGTGCCATGGTGGAAGCCCTGGCCAGCCACGGTGCGCAGGTGGTGGCAAGTGACAGGGACGCTCATGCATGTGAAGCCACAGCCAACGCCTGGGGTGCGCAGGGTTTGAACGTTCAAGCCAGGCCTGCCGACCTGTTGGACATGGACGACGTGAACCGCCTGGCCGACGCGGTGCTGAATGAACATGGCGGGGTAGACGTCATCGTGCACAACGCAGGTATCCAAGGGCCTGCGGGGCCCCTGGGCAACGTCAGCGTCGATGACTGGGATGCCGTCATGACCGTCAACCTGCGGTCTGCGCATGTGCTTACCAGCCGCCTGGTTCCGGCCATGGCCGGGCGGGGCGGCGGCAGTGTCGTGCTCCTGTCGAGCATCGCCGCCTTGCGCGGCAACCGTTCCATCGGGCTGTACGGCCTGTCCAAGGCAGCGCTCTCGCAAATGGCCCGCAACCTGGCTGTCGAATGGGGCCCCTCGGGCGTGCGCGTCAATGCCATCGCACCAGGACTCATCCGCACACCGCTGGCCAGCGGACTCATGGCCGACTCCACCTTCATGGGGCGGCGGCTGGCCCTCACCCCCTTGCGCCGCGTTGGCGAGCCGCACGAGGTGGCCGGGGTCGTGCTCATGCTCGCGGGCAAGGCTGGCGGGTTCATTACCGGGCAAACACTGGTCGTCGACGGCGGCACGCTGATCAGCGACGGCAACTGAAACACTGAAAGGACATTCATGCGATTCGCCACCTTGCGCGATGGCTCGGCCGACGGCCGCCTGCACCTTGTTTCGCGCGACATGCAGCGCATGCTCGACGCGTCCGCCATTGCGCCCACGCTACTGCAGGCATTGGAGCGTTGGGACGAAGTGCTGCCCGCGCTGCACGCACTGGCCAACGCGCTTGACGACGGCCAGGCCGCAGGCAGCGTGCCGTTCAACCCCGAGCGTTGCGCCGCGCCGCTGCCCCGCAGCCCGCAGTGGTGCGACGCGTCGGCCTTCCTCAACCATGGCCACTTGATGGAGCAGGCCTTCAACACGCCGCCCATTCCAGACTTCGACACCATTCCCGTGATGTACCAGGGCGCCAGCGACGACTTCCTGGGACCGCACGACGACGTGCCCCTGCCCAGCGAGGCCGATGGCATCGACTTCGAGGGTGAATTTGGCGTTGTGTTGGGGCCAGTGCCCATGGCCGCCACGCCCGCACAGGCGTTGGGTGCCGTGCGGCTGGTGGTGCAAATCAACGACTGGAGCCTGCGCGCCCTTGGCCCGCGCGAGATGAAAACCGGTTTCGGCTTTTTGCAGGCCAAGCCGTCCAGCAGCTTTGCGCCCGTGGCTGTGACACCTGACGAACTGGGCAGCGCCTGGCGCGACGGGCGCGTCTGCCTGCCCTTGCGGGTAGATTTCCGGGGTGAACGTTTTGGCGCACCCCATGGGCAGGAGATGAACTTCGGCTTCGGCGAACTCATCGCACACGCCGCGCGCACGCGCCGCCTCACGCCGGGCACCATCATCGGGTCGGGCACCATCTCCAATCGCGACCGCGCGGCGGGGTCGGCCTGCATCGCCGAGCGCCGCGTCATCGAAAAGATCGACCAGGGCGAAAGCCGCACCCCCTTCATGCGCTACGGCGAAGCGGTGCGCATGCAAGCTCTGTGGAAAAGCGGGCTGCCCGGCCCCTTTGGCGTGATCGAACAGCGCGTTGTGCAGCACCATGGCTGACGCAGGGCAGCCCCATTTGCCGCAGCTCAGCCCGGCGACCGTGCCCGCACCCTGGCCACGCAGACTCATTCGTCTGGTGCGCGCCAGCGCGGGCCAGGGTTCGGTGCGCAGGCGCTTGTTGACGGGCATGGGCATGGAGGTGGCGCTGCTGCTGATCCTGGCCTGTGTCGCCATATGGCAGGTACGCGCGCTTGGCGTGCAGATGGAGCGCATCATCGGCGGGCACAACCGGCAGAGCGATCTGGCGCACCGGCTCAACGCCGCGCAGCTGGACTGGATGGGTGCGCTTCGCTCGCTGCTGGTCCTCACCGATCCGCAGGACCTGGCCGTGCAGACCAGCGTCATCAAGAAGGCCCAGGCCAAGTACCTGGAAACGGAAGACGCCCTGTTGCAGACTGTGAAAGCAGCGCATCATGCGCCCGACGGTTTGCTTGCCCAACTGGCTGAGGTGAGACAACTGCGTGAACAGGTGATGCCGGTGCACGACGCTGCCGTTCGGACGTTGCTGTCCGGCGCGGGGGTGGATGGCGCACTGGTGTTGCTGCTGCCTGCCGAAGGCGCCGAAGCGCGCTGGCGCGCCCTGATCGTAGCCATGGTCGATGCCATTGCCCAGGCCAACCGTCAGGAACTGGCCTCTGCCCAGTCCGACCAGCGCTACGCCGTCACCGCTTTGGCCGTCGTCACGGCGGTTGCCGTGTTGCTGGCCGTGTTCCTGGCCATGAGCCTGGCTCGCGGCATTGGGCGCCCTATGCGCGATGCGGTCGAGCTGGCCGAACGCATCGCGCAGGGTCGGCTGGACAACACCATCCCTGCGCACGGTAGCGATGAATTCGGCCGCCTGCTGCAGTCCATGTCCGACATGCAATCGCGTTTGTGCCACACGGTGGCGGCGCTACAGGCGTCGGCGGTGGAGGTGCGCACCGCCAGTCAGGACGTGGGCGAGGGCAGCGCACGGCTTTCGCAACGCAGCGAGAGCGCCGTAGCTAGTCTTCGCGACACGGCAGAGGCGTTGCGGCAACTCAGCGCCGCGTCGGCATCCAGTGTTTCCGCCGCGCGCGACGCCAGCCGCGCTGCCTCCGAGGCATGCGAGGATGCCCGCCAGGGCGCAGCGGCCGTGTTCGCCCTTGTCGAGCAGATGCAGCACATCGCCACCGTCGCGGAAAGCATCACCGACATCGTCGGCGTCATCGACGGCATCGCCTTTCAGACCAACATCCTCGCCCTCAACGCCTCCATCGAAGCGGCGCGTGCTGGCGTCCACGGGCGCGGTTTTGCCGTCGTCGCGGCAGAGGTCCGGCAACTCGCGTCCCAGGCAGGCGCAGCGGCTGGGCAGATACGGACTCTCAGCGGCCAGGCCCGCGAGCGTGTGGACGCAGCCAGTGCCCGTGCCACCGGAGCGGGTGACGTCATGCAGCGCATGGTGGGCGTCACGGGTGGTCTGTCGGGGTCGGTGGAAGTGTTGGCCGAATCCGCCGCGCACCAGGGTGCATCGTTGGCGGTGGTCAACCAGACCCTGGGCCAGTTCGACGAAATCACCCGGCAGAACGCCGCACTCTCTGAGCGCCTGAACGGCGCGGGCACTGCACTGCTCGGCCGCGCCGGGGAAATGGGGCGCCTGATCGGCGTGTTTGAACTCGGGGCTGCGGCTGGCCAACGAGCGTGAATCAAAAGGAAAGAACATGAGCAATGTGGTGGTCACGGGCGCGGGCGGTTTCATTGGTGCGGCCTTGGTCAACCGCCTGTTGGCCGATGGCGTGGCGGGCACACCGGTGAAATCGCTGGTGGCTGTGGATTTGCAGCTCGACGCCTTGCCTGCCGACCCGCGCATCGTGCGCGTGCAGGGCAGCATTGCCGACCCGGCGTTGCTGCAACGCCTGGGCGAACAGCCGCTGGACGTGGTGTTCCACCTGGCCAGCGTGCCGGGCGGTGCCGCCGAGCGCAATCCCACCCTGGGGCGCAGCGTCAACCTCGACGCCACCACCAACTGGCTGCAGTGGCTGGGCAGCCATGCACAGTGTCCCCGCTTCGTCTATGCCAGTTCCATTGCCGTCTATGGCGAATCCTTGGGCGCGGTGGTGGACGACGACACGCCGCCCGCGCCTTCCCTGAGCTACGGTGCCCACAAATGGATAGGCGAAATCCTGGTGGCCGATGCAACGCGGCGTGGCTGGGTGCAGGGGTGTTCGCTGCGTTTGCCGGGCATTGTTGCGCGACCCGGTCCTTCGCAGGGTCTGATGTCTTCCTTCATGAGCGAAGTCTTCTGGGCCTTGGCCGAAGGCCGCCCGGTCACGCTGCCGGTGCGTCCGGAGGGGGCAGCCTGGTGGCTCTCTGCCCAGGCGTGCGTCGACAACCTGTTGCGAGCGGCGGCCTTCGATTCTGCCCGGCTCGGCTCAGGCCGCTCTTGCCTGATGCCCGCCCAATGGCTTTCCATGCAGAGCGTGGTGGACGCGTTGGCACAGCGTTTCGGTGAATCCCGGCGAACTCTGGTTGCCTACGCGCCCGACGAGCAGGTGCAACGCCTCTTCGCTTCCTTCCCGCCGCTGCATACCCCCAAGGCCGATGCCTTGGGTTTGCGACACGACGGCAGCGCCTCAGGGCTGGTGGACGCCGCGCTCCGCAAACTCTGACGCTGTGCCAGTCGGCTGGCCAGGCCGTCAGCCTGGTTGACCGGGTTCATTTTTCCCCGAGGATCGTTCAGATTTGACCGTGATCCCCGGTGGGTTATCAATATCAGCAATATCTTATATAAGTATTTGGTGTTTATACTGATGCGCTGGCACGCCATAGTGCTTTAGTCTTGAAAACACGTTGATCCAGATCAACCTTTTTTAACGTATTCGGAGCCCCTTATGCACATTTCCTCTACACGCCGCACCGTACTGAAGAGCACGGGAGCGATGGCGACGCTGCTGTCGCTGGGCATTGTGACGGCCGAGCAGGCACACGCGGCGGGCCGCGCGGGATTTGATGCCAAGACGCTGGAAGAGGCGCTCAAGGCGCTGGGTGGCACGGCTGCTGCGAGCGATCAGGTGACGATCGTGTCGCCGGACATTGCGGAAAACGGTGCGGTGGTGCCGGTGGGCGCGGTGAGCAAGCTGGCCAACACCACGGAGATGTACCTGCTGGTGGAGAAGAACCCGACACCGCTGGCGGCGGGATTCGTGATTGCGGCGGGGACCGAGGCGGACGTGCAGACGCGGCTGAAGATGGGCCAGAGCACGAACGTGCTGGCGGTGGTCAAGGCCGATGGCAAGCTGTACTCGGCGACCAAAGAGACGAAGG
>NZ_BAAGVK010000017.1:0-42206 GCF_054780915.1 Hydrogenophaga aquatica
TGTTCGTGGCCGCCGACTGGTAGCCCGTGTTCGTGGCCGCCGACTGGTAGCCCGTGTTCGTGGCCGCCGAGCGGTAGCCCGTGTTCGTGGCCGCCGACTGGTAGCCCGTGTTCGTGGCCGCCGAGCGGTAGCCCGTGTTCGTGGCCGCCGACTGGTAGCCCGTGACGAGGGTCTGCTCGATGGACTTGTCCAGCTTGCCCATTACCCAATCCACGGCGCGGGCGACCAACACCGGCAGGCCGATTTCGGCTTCCACGGTGAGGGTGGCACTGGCGACCTTGCTGTCACCGTCGTGCCGGCTGATCTGGCCGGACGCCTTGACCACGGCAAACCGACTGCCGGCCGGGTGGTAGTAGTTGAAAACGTCGAGCGGGTACTCGCAGGAATGGAACCCGGACGCGCAGGCTTTCACTTCGCCGTCGTGCTCGTAGGTCTTGCCGACCTCGAACTGGAAGCCGCGACATTGCAGGGACTGGTTGAAGCCCTTGTAGGCCGTGACCACTTCGGCAGGGGCTTGCGTCTTGGTGCGCTTTTTGGTGGTAGCCATGGTTTTAGGCCCCGGCCTTTTCGCAGGCGGCGATGATCGCGGCGAACTGCTCGGGCTTCACGTCGGGCAGCTTGGCGGCGCCGAACTCATTGAGCACGGCCACGGCAGCGTCGCGGCCCTTGGTGCGCGCCAGCTTGGTAACGGCGTCGGCGGTGGCCTGATAGGTGGGTGCGTCGGCCGGGTTGTTGGCATGGCCGTGCAGGGCCTTCTCGGCTTCGGCGGCCGTCATCTGCGTGAGGGCTTCCGGCTTTTGTTCGGCGGTTTCAGTAGCCTGGGCGGTTTCGGTGGCGGCTGCAGCTTGGGCTTCGGCCTTCGGCTCTTCCTTGACCTCGGTCTTGGCGGCTTCCTTCTTGGTGCTGGTGGCCTTGCCCTTGGCTTCTTCCTTCGCGGTTTCGACGGCGTGGCCGGCGCAGGGCGAGGTCTTGGGCGACTCGATGCCGGCCACGTTGAGGGCCGCCATCACGGCGTTGAGTTGCGCGGGGTTGCTGATAGTTACGGTCATCGGGAACATGGGCTTACTCCTGGTTGGTGGTTACGAGGTCGTTCAAACGGGTGAAGAAATCCCCGGCGTCGTTCGCCAGGGCGCGGAACTTGGCAGCGAGTTCAAGCTCGGCCTTCAACTGGTCGGGCTCGTGGATGTCCTGGTCTTTCAGGCTGGCCGGGTGCGACTCGATGACGGCGCGCATGTCGTCGGCCGTGAGTTCGTATTCCTCGGAGAGGGCACGCACGCCTTCGTTGTCGTGCTGCTCATCGAGCAAGCGCTCGAAGCGGTCGAGCAGTTCAAGTTCCAGCGCGGTGCTGGTCAGCGGGTCAATCTCGGCGCGTGCCGAGGCGAGCAGGTGCTCGTCGTCCATGGACTTGGCGAGTTGGGCGGTCAGCATTTCGCGCGCTCCAGCAGGTCCAGGCCAATGCAGAGGGCGTCGCAGGGGTGCGACGCGATGACTTTCAGGTCGAGGCCGGCGCCGCGCACGCGGTACAGGCGGCCGGGAATCAGGGGGGTTGCGCTCATCGTTTCCGTCCTTTCGTTGTGACTGACGGAGCGCAGCATAAAACAATTGTTTTCCTTGTGTCAATAACAATTGTTGTATTCGAGAACAAAATTTTTTGCCGGCAAGAAAAAGCCCGCTCGGTGGCGGGCTTCAAAAGTCGGCGGTGGCAAGACGGCGCGGGGCTACTGGCGATGCTTTGCGGCCTGTCGGCGGTCGGAGTAGTCCCACCATGCTTTTCGGTATGCCTTGACACCCTCCCAAGCGGCGAAAATCAGCAGGAACGGCCAGAAGCAGGCCCAAAGCAACAACCACGCGGTCGGCCCTTCTTTACTGATAGAGGGTTTATTGCTCCACGGGAGCGTCACGAAGCCAATCAACGCCCCGACTGCCACTGTGCCGACGTACCAAAAGGCGTCAGCCATCAAGCCGTTTTCCTCTTGAGCAGTTCGGTCAGCAGTTCTTCGTTCTGCTGTTTCTTCTCTTGAAGTTCTCGGATCAAGTCCTCTTGCTGGCGTTGGGTCAAGCCATCGAACAGGCCGAGTAGCGCCTGCTGCTTGGGGTTGAGCGCTGGCGCTGCTGGCTTTTCCGTTGGTGGGCCTTCGCCGGTTAGCAGCGCATCGACGGACACCCCCAAGGCCGCAGCAATGCGTGCCGCGTGCTTTGAGGTTTCGCTATCGCGCTTCTCAAGCGCGGCAAGGATGCCTTGGGTAATCCCTCCGCCTGCTTTGGCGGCGAGTTGATCCTGGCTCAAGCCTTGCGCTTTCCGAAGCCGCTTGATGTTTTGTCCGAGTGCCATGCTTGACACATTACAACATTTGTTGTAGTTGAGCAAACTACAAATGTTTTGACTTGATAACAACAATTGTTTTATGCTCTCGGTCGTTTTGTTGAACGAGGAAAGACCGATGACAACCCCACTCCACCGTGCCGTCGCGCTCGCTGGCTCGCAAACCGAACTGGCCCGGCGCATCGGCGTGAAGCAAATGCACGTCTGGAACTGGCTTAACCGCTCGAAGGGCAAAGTCCCCGGCGAGTATGTGATCCCCATAGAAAAGGCCACGGGCGTATCTCGCCACGAGCTGCGACCCGACCTGTACCCAATCGAGGAATTCGACGATGTGAGCGAAGGGGGCGCGGCATGACAAAGCGCCTTTGCCGCTGCACTTGCACTGTGTGCGGTGCGGTTGAATTTGTAGGCGGCAGCGGTGGGCGTTTCCGCTGCCAAGCATGCCGAACCGCTGGGCGCTTTCCAGTAGGGGCATTCCCCTATGACGGGATAGGGATGAACGAGGCGCATAGCGCCGTTCGTCGTGCAGTGAAGCGCGGTGAACTCCAACCCGCTACTGCATTTGCTTGCGTAGATTGTGGCAAGCCGGCGCAGTGTTATGACCACCGCGACTACTCGAAACCGCTCGATGTTGTGCCGGTGTGCCACTCTTGCAACCACAAGCGCGGCCCCGCGAAGCCCCACCCCGGTATTCAAGAAGCACAGCGCAAAGCGCGTGCCTACTACGAGGAGGTGCTGGCATGAAGCCTTGGACCCTCATCGAAGGTGAAGCACTCCCCGCCCTTCACGGTATGGCCGACAACTCGGTGGATGCTTGCATAACAGACCCGCCCTATTCCTCGGGCGGGTTTTCACGTGACGACAAGGGCAAAGACCCGGACGCGAAGTACACGCAAAGCTCGGCCCAGGGGCGCTATCCCAGCTTCTCGGGCGACTCGCGGGACCAGCGCAGCTATCTGGCCTGGTGCTCGTTGTGGATCGCCGAGTGCGTGCGGGTGCTCAAGCCGGGCGGCTACTTCCTGGCCTTCACCGACTGGCGCCAGTTGCCGGTCATGACCGACGCGGTGCAAGCCGGCGGCGTGTTCTGGCGTGGCATCGTGGCATGGGACAAGGGCCGGGGCGCACGGGCGCCGCACAAAGGCTATTTCCGGCACCAGTGTGAATACGTGATTTGGGGAACCAAGGGCGCCGCCATCCAGTTGGAGCACGACGGCCCCTTCGACGGCTGCATCCAATCAACGGTGCGCCGCGATGACAAACACCACATGACCGGCAAGCCTACCGCGCTCATGCGCGAACTGGTGCGCCCCGTGCTGCCAGGGGGGGGGGTAGTGCTCGACCCGTTCGCCGGCAGCGGAACAACAGGGGTCGCTGCAGTCCTTTCCGGTCGTCGCTTCATCGGCATCGAGCGCGAGGCGGCCTATGCGGACATTTCGCGGGCGCGCCTGGCTGCTGCCGAATTGGAAGCGCTGGGCATCAACGACTTGATCTGACCGGGGAGACGACAACTTGAGTTCCGATTTTCAAACACACGGCCGCGCCCTGCTGGGCAACGGCTACCTCATCATCCCCATCAAGCCGGGCCACAAGCGGCCCGCGCTGGACAACTGGCAAACCGCGCGCCTCGGCGCCGCTGACCTGACCCGCTACCCAAACCATGGCGTCGGCGTGCTGTGCGGGCAAGGCGCGCAGCCGGTGGCCGCCATCGACGTGGATACCACGGACGAGGCACTGGCCGCGCGGTTCGTGGCCTGGTGCCAGGAACACCTCGGCGCGACGTGCGAGCGCGTGGGCTTCGCCCCCAAGATTCTGCTCGCCTACCGGGCAGCGTCCGAAGGCTGGGGCAAGGCCACCGGCGCTTGGTTCGAGGACTTGGGCGGCGCGCGGCACCGCTTGGAAGTGCTGGGCAAGGGTCAGCAGTTCGTGGCCTACCATATCCACCCGGATACGGGCGAGCCCTACGAGTGGGTGGATTTCTTCGGCGGCCTCGACGCCATGCGGGCCGGCGACCTGCCCATCATCACCGAGGCCCAGGTCGAGGAAGCGCTGCAGGTGTTCGAGGCCATGGCCGAGGAAGCCGGGCTTGTGCGCGTGTCGGGCAGCAAGAACAAAGCCGGCGGCATGACCTCGGCGCCGGTCGACGACCCGCTCATGGCCTACGAGCCACCGGTGGGCATCGACTTGAGCGAAGCCCGGCGCCTGGTGGCCTATGTCGATAACGAGGACTACGACACCTGGCTGAAAGTCGGCATGTCGCTGCACCACGAGTTCGACGGCAGCGTGGCCGCGCTGGATTTGTGGGACGAGTGGTCGAGCACGGCCAGCAACTACGCCAGCCGCGAGGACTTGGAGAAGCGGTGGGAATCCTTTGGCCGGTCAGGGCGCAACCCGACGACGGCGCGCTGGCTGCTCAAGGTGGGCAACCAGGGCAAGCGCGACGCGGTGAAGGCCGAGAAGCGCACCGCGCTGGATGATGCCAAGGGCCTGATTCTGTCCTGCAAGGACTCCATCGACCTGGTGAATGATGTCGCGCGCAAGGCGGGCGAAGCGGCCGGCACGGATCTGGCCCTGCGCGCCGAACTGGCCGGCCTCATCCGGGCGCGCTTCAAGGAACTGACCGACACCGCGCTGCCGGTGGCCGACGTTCGCGCGGCCATGGCAGGCGGGCGCAAGGTGGTGGCATTCAGCAAGCAGCGCCGGCAAATGACCGAGTTCGGCAACGCCGAGCGCATGCTCGACCACTACGGCGACGGCCTCATGTACGTGCCGGAAATCGACGGCTGGTTCATGTGGACGGGCATCTACTGGCGCCGCGCGGCCGGCGTCGAACTTGAGCACCTGGCGAAGGAAACCATCCGCGCGCTGCCCGACGAGGCCAAGACCATCGAGAGCGACGGCGAGCGGGCCGAGTTCTTCAAGTTCTGCGCCATCAGCCAGCGGGCCGTCATGGTCCGCAACATGGTGAGCCTGGCGCAGTCCGACCCGCGCGTGGTCGTCGGCATGACCGACCTCGACAAGCTGACGCACCTCTTGGGCGTGGGCAATGGCGTGGTCGACCTGACCACGGGCAAGCTGCTGCCACCGGACCAGGCGTACCGCGTGACCACTATCACGGCGGTGGATTACGACCCGGAAGCGCGGGCGCCGCTGTTCGAGCGCACGGTGGCCGACGTGTTCTTCGGCGACGCCGACATGATCGGCTTTTTCCAGCGCCTCGTCGGCTACTCGCTGCTGGGCAAGCCGGACGAGGACGTGCTCGCCATTCCCTACGGCTCGGGCTCAAACGGCAAGAGCACCGTGCTGGGGGCCATCCGCGACGCCCTGGGCGAGCACGCCAAGATGGCAAGCGCCGACACCTTCTTGAGTAGCGGCGCAGCCGGCGGCAACGCCGGGGCGGCGCGCGAGGACGTGCTGCGCTTGCGCGGCGCCCGGTTCGTCTATGTCAGCGAGCCCGACGAGGGCAGCGAACTGCGCGAGGGGCTTATCAAATCCATGACCGGGGGCGAGCCGCTGCCGGCGCGCGGCCTGTACTCCAAGACCACGGTCGAGGTGGCGCCCACGTGGGTGGCTTTCATGCCGACCAACCACCGCCCCATCGTGAAGGGCGACGACCACGCCATCTGGCGCCGGCTGCTGCCCGTGCCATTCACCCGCAACTTCGACCAGGATCTGACCCTCACCAAAGACCCGGACCGGGCCGAGAAGCTGGCGGCCGAGGCGGCGGGGATTTTGGCTTGGTGCGTGCGTGGCGCCCTGGCCTATCAGAAGGAGGGCCTGCAGCCGCCGGCCGCCGTGCGCAAAGCGCGCGACGACTACAAAAGCGACATGGACCTGCTTGGCGAATGGATGGACGAGTGCTGCGAAATCGGCCCCAACTTCGTGGAGAGCAACGCCCGGCTGTGGGCCAGTTGGGAAGCCTTCGCCAAGGCACGGGGCGAGTTGCGGTTCATCGCCTCGGCAAAGAGCCTGGGGCGCCGGCTGCAAGCAAAGGGAATGGAGCCCGTGATGAATACCTACGGGTTGAGGGGGCGCGGGCTGCTTGGCATTCGCGTGCGTGTCGTGGGGGACTTTACATGACCTGCGGAATCTACGGTTTGAAGTGCCCGGACACCGGGGCGATTCGCTACGTTGGCGCAAGTCGGCATATCGAGGCCGCCTACAAAAACCAATGCGCGAAGCCCTGGAAGTGGCTTTATCACGGAAAGCTGCTCGATTGGTTTGCAGATTTGCGGCGGAAAGCAGGCACCCCGGTCCTCGTCATTCTGCAAGAAACAACAGAATCAGAATTCAACGCGGCGAAAGCCGAGTGGGTGGCGACGCTGCAACTTGTTGGTGGGGCGGACTTGAACACGCAATTTACAGCGAACACGCAGAAAAACGCACGAAGCACTAGTGGACGGCGCGGTGGTTTGGAACGTTTGGAACGTTTCTAGCCCTTTTTTATGGAAATCCTTGTGTGTACACACAAAAAAGTTACCTAAAAAACCATGAAAAACGTTCCAAACGTTCCACGCAAAAAATTACACGTTCAAGGGGGGCGGCGCATGCAGAAAACCGTGGTGGTGAATGAGGCCGGTTTGCGAATCGGTGAGGACCATCCGAATGCCAAGCTGACGGATGGCGAGGTCGAGATGATCCGGCAACTGCACGAAGAAGGCGTGAGCTACGAACACCTGGCCGAGAAGTTCGAGGTTAGCAAGTGGGCCATTGGTCGAATCTGCCGATATGAGAGGCGCGCCCAGGTGCCGGCAGACTTCAAGAAGGTGCACGTGCTGGATTGCGGATAGGCTGGAATGCACGCATGAAATTGACACCTGAAAAGCTCACCGCGTTTTGCGCAGCCCTGGCCGAGACATGCAATGTCGGCCGGGCGTGCCGTGCCGTGGGCATTTCGCGCCAAACCGCCTACAACTGGCGAGAGGCCGACCCCGACTTTGCCCTCGCCTGGGACCGTGCCATGAAGGCCGGCCTGCTGGCCCTTGAGGATGAAGCGCACCGCCGTGCGTTCGAGGGCACCGACGAGCCCGTTTTCTACAAGGGCGACGAGTGCGGCAGCGTGCGCAAGTACAGCGACACCCTCGCCATCTTCTTGCTCAAGGCTCACGCCCCCGAGAAGTACCGGGAGAACACCCGCATGGAACTGACCGGCGCCAACGGCGGCCCGGTGCAAATCAGCGACACCGAGCGCGCCGCCAAGATCGCCGCAATCCTTGCCGCTGCCAAAGCACGCAAGGACGGCGATGTTTCCGACCTCGTTTGACCCAGACCTGCTGGCCTACCTCACGCCCGAGGAACTGGCCGAACTCGACCTGCTCATCGTCAGCGACCCGACCGTGTGGCGCCCGCTGCCCGGCCCGCAATCGCTGGCGTTCCACTCCGAGGCCGACATCATCGGCTATGGAGGCGCGGCCGGTGGCGGCAAGACCGACCTCGCCTGCGGCAAATCGCTGACCCAACACCAGAAGGTGCTCGTGCTGCGCCGTGAAGCCACCCAGCTAACCGGCATCATCGACCGCTTTACCGAACTCATCGGAAGCCGCGACGGCTACAACGGCGCCGAGCGCATTTGGCGCCTGCCCGGCAAGCAAATCGAATTCGGTTCCACGCCGAACCTCGACGACTGGAACAAGTACCAGGGCCGCCCCCACGACCTGCTGGTTTTCGACGAGGCGGCCAACTTCCTGGAAGCTCAGGTCCGCGCGCTGCTGGGCTGGCTGCGCTCGGTTGATCCGGCCCAGCGATGCCAGGCGCTGCTCACCTTCAACCCGCCGACCACGGCCGAGGGCCGGTGGATCACGGCCTTCTTCGCTCCTTGGCTCGACAAGAAGCACCCGAAGCCAGCCCAGCCGGGCGAGTTGCGGTGGTTCGCCATGATCGACGGCGAAGAGGTCGAGGTACCGAACGGCGAGCCCTTCCAGCACGGTGCCGACCTCATAAAACCGATGAGCCGGACGTTCATCCCTTCGCGCGTCAGCGACAACCCCTACCTCATGGGAACCGGCTACATGGCAACCCTGCAATCACTCCCCGAGCCGCTGCGCTCGCAAATGCTCTATGGCGACTTCAACGCGGGCATCGAGGACGACCCGTGGCAAGTCATCCCGACCGCATGGGTGGAAGCGGCCCAGGCGCGGTGGAAGCGGCCCGACAAGCTGGCGCCTATGGACTCGCTGGGCGTGGATGTGGCGCGCGGTGGCCGGGACAACACGATCATCGCCCGCCGGCATGGAATGTGGTTCGACGAGGCCCTGGTCTATCCGGGCAGCGCGACGCCCAACGGGCCGACCGTGGCCGGGCTCACCATCGCCGCCAAGCGCGACGACGCGGTGGTGCATATCGACGTCATCGGCGTGGGCTCGGCACCCTACGACTTCCTCAACGAGGCCGGGCAGCAGGTCGTCGGCGTCAATGTCGCCGAGGCCGCCGTGGGCACCGACAAGTCGGGCCGGCTGCGCTTCAAGAACCTGCGCAGCGAGCTATGGTGGCGCATGCGCGAGGCGCTGGACCCGACCAACAACACGGGCATTGCCCTGCCGCCAGATCCTGCCCTTCTCGCGGACCTGTGCGCACCGACGTGGGAACTGTCGGGCTCGACCATCTACGTGGCAAGCCGCGAGCAGATCATGGAAAAAATCGGGCGCTCGCCCGACTACGGCAGCGCCTACGTGCTGGCGCTGCTGGACACCCCGAAGCGCGCGGTGGTGGAAGCCATGGGCCAGAAGCGCCGCCGCGAGTACGACCCTTACGCTACCTGACGCAGTTGTAGGCCAGTTCCAAGTCGGTCACTTTGCCGACAAACTGCGCGTGCCGGTTGTACTTCTGGCAATGCGCCTCGGCGGCTTCAAGCGCGCCCGTGGTGCCGCGCGGCGAATGCGCCCAATTCACGGACACCGCGTTCTCGGTGCCTTCGACGATGAACGGCGGGCGCGGCCCCGAGGCGGCACAACCGGCCACCAGCAGGGCAAGCGCAGCCATCAAAGCGGTTTTCTGCATCATGTTCTCCCGGTTGTGCGTGCATCTTTCATCTTACCGGATGCACGTACCGCGAAAAAGCGCCCATACGCTGCGCGCATGGAACCCACCATCCGCAGCATTACCGTGGCCGAAGCCTTCGACTCGCCCGTGTTCGCCGCCTTGTGCGACGAGTACCGGGCGGAATCGTTGCGCAACCCGGACATGATGGGCGCGCTCCCCGACCGCGAAGGCTATGCACGCATGGTCGACGCCGGCCTGCTGCACCCGCTGGGCGTGTTCGTGGGCGAGGAACTGGTCGGCCTGTGCGCCGTGCTCATCACGCCCGTGCTGCACTTTGGTGGCAGGGTCATCGCCTCAACTGAAACCCTGTTCGTGGCCGAAGCCCACCGGGCAGGCGGCGCCGGCTTGAAGCTGCTGCGCGCAGCCGAAGAAGTGGCCGTGAATGCCGGGGCCGGCGGCCTGTACGTGACAGCCCCGACCGGCGGGCGCCTTGAGCGACTGCTGCCGCACGTGGGCTACCACGAAACCAACCGCGTGTTCTTTCGGGGGCTGCTGTGAGCAACCTGTTGGCGGCCGAGAGCCGCATCCCGGCCATGACGCCCGAGGCCATCGGCAAGGTGCGCGAGTTGGAAGCCATCACGCGCGACATGCCCCAGGTCGAGATTGCGACCGATCACGTGCTGCACGGCGGCATGTACGCCCGCACGATCACCATTCCGGCCGGGGTGCTGCTGACGGGCGCGCTCATTCGCGTGCCTACCGTGCTGATTTTTGACGGGCACGCGACGGTCAACGCGGGCGACGAGCCGGTCACGCTGGTGGGGTACCACGTGCTCGCTGCCAGCGCGCAGCGCCGCCAGGCGTTTTATGCCCACGAGGAAACGCGCCTGACCATGGTGTTCGCCACCCAGGCCAAGACCGTGGCCCAGGCCGAGGACGAATTTACCGACGAGGCGCACCTGCTGTTCTCACGCAGGCCGGACGCCGTGAACCGCATCAACATCACAGGAGAGTAACCATGTCGGGTGCAACTACCGCCGTTCTTGCCACCGCTGCCGTAGTCGGCACGGCCGTCGCCTACCAGAACGGCCAAGACCAGAAGAAGGCCGCTGAACGTGCTGCGCAGCAGGCCGAAGCCAACGCCAAGAAGCAGGAGAAGGCCGCCGACGAGGCGTCCAACCGCGCCAACAGCAAGCGCGCCGATACCGGCGCCGCCCTTGATGCGGCCGCCCAGGCAGGCAAGGCCGGCGGCTCGGGCACGATGCTGACCGGCCCGCAAGGCATCGACCCGGCCGCTTTGAGCCTGGGCAAGAACACGCTGCTGGGGTCGTAAGCCATGGCGCAAATGTCCAAGCGCAAATTGCTGCTGTCGCGCTGGGGGCAGTTGAAAAACGAGCGCACCAGTTGGATGACCCACTGGAAGGAAATCAGCGACTACCTGCTGCCGCGCTCGGGCCGCTTCTTCGTCGATGACCGCAACCGGGGCGACAAGCGGCACAACAACATCTATGACAGCACGGGCACGCGCGCGCTGCGCGTGCTGGCGGCCGGGATGATGGCCGGCATGACCAGCCCGGCGCGGCCCTGGTTCCGCCTCACAACCTCGGTTCCTGAACTCGACGAGTCGGCCGCCGTCAAGGCATGGCTGGCCGACGTGACCCGCCTCATGCAAATGGTGTTTGCCAAGTCCAACACCTACCGCGCGCTGCATTCCATGTACGAGGAATTGGGCGCGTTCGGCACGGCCAGCAGCATCGTGCTGCCCGATTTCAGCACCATCATCCACCACCACACCCTGACGGCCGGCGAGTACGCCATGGCTGCCGATAGCCGGGGCCGGGTCAATACCCTGTACCGTGAATTTCAAATGACCGTCGCCCAGGTGGTGCGCGAGTTTGGCCGCGACAATTGCAGTCCGACCGTGCAAAACCTGTACGACAACGGCGGCCTCGAAAAGTGGATCACGGTACTGCATGCCATCGAGCCGCGCTCCGACCGCGACCTCACACGGCGCGACGACCGCAACATGGCGTGGAAGTCGGTCTATTTCGAGCACGGCCGCGATGAGGAACACGTCCTGCGCGAGTCCGGCTTCAAGCAGTTTCCCGCCCTGTGCCCCCGCTGGGCCGTGGTCGGCGGCGACATCTACGGCAACAGCCCGGCCATGGAAGCCCTGGGGGATATCAAGCAGTTGCAGCACGAGCAACTGCGCAAGGCCCAGGGCATCGACTACAAGACCAAGCCCCCGCTGCAGGCGCCCACGTCCATGAAGTCCCGCGACGTGGACACGCTGCCCGGCGGTGTCTCGTTCGTCGATTCGGCCGCGCCCAATGGCGGCATCCGCTCGGCCTTCGAGGTCAACATCGACCTGTCGCACCTGCTGGCCGACATTCAGGACGTGCGCGAGCGCATCAAGGGCAGCTTCTATGCCGACCTGTTCCTAATGCTCGCCAACGGCACCAACCCGCAAATGACTGCCACTGAAGTGGCCGAGCGTCACGAGGAAAAGTTGCTCATGCTGGGGCCGGTGCTTGAACGGATGCACAACGAAATCCTCGACCCGCTCATCGAAATGACTTTTGCGCGCATGGTCGAGGCCGGCATCGTGCCGCCCCCGCCCGAAGAATTGCAGGGCATGGACCTGAACGTCGAGTTCGTCAGCATGCTGGCCCAGGCGCAGCGCGCAATTGCCACCAATTCGGTGGATCGCTTCGTCGGCAACCTGGGCGCGGTGGCCGGCATCAAGCCCGAAGTACTCGACAAGTTCGACGCCGACCGCTGGGCCGATGCCTACGCGGACATGCTGGGCATCGACCCCGAGTTGATCGTGCCGGGCGACCAAGTGGCGCTGATCCGCCATCAGCGTGCGCAGCAGCAGGCAGCGCAGCAGCAGGCGGCTTTGCTCAGTCAGGGCGCCGATGCGGCGCAAAAGCTGGGCAGCGTGGACACGAGCAAGCAAAGCGCGCTCACCGACGTGACGCGCGCATTCAGCGGCTACACCTGAGAGGAAACCCGAACATGATCGACATGAAACTCAAGCCCGAGGCCAAGACCATGCTCGGCGAAGCCGTGCAATCGGACGCGCCCGAGTATCCCTACGGTCTGCGCATCATGCTGGACAACGAAAGCCTGACCAAGTTGGGTATCACCGACCTGCCGGCCATCGACACCGAACTCAAGGTCACAGCCGTGGCCCGCGTGGTCAGTGTCAGCCAGCACGAAAGCCAGGGCAGTGACAAGCCGCACCGCTCGGTCGACCTGCAAATCGAAACGATGGAACTGGCCTCGCCCGGCGGCGAATCCGGCCAGTCCCAGGCGCAGCGCATGTACGCCGCCAGCGGCATGAATGCCTGACCCCTGGTGCACGTACCTCCCAGCCGTGCCCATAGATTGCGGCCATGAGCAATTACGACCCGACCGATATTCGCAATCAGGAGCGCACCAAGGCCGAAGCCGACACGCGCGCCAAGGTTGCGAAGGAAACGGAAGAGGCCGACTTCAAATGGCTCATGGGCAGCAAGCGGGGGCGCCGCATCGTGTGGCGCCTTCTGGACCGAGCCGGGGTATTCCGGCTTTCGTTCAACACCAACTCGATGGCTATGGCCTTCAACGAGGGGAACAGGAACGAGGGCCTGCGCATCCTGGCGCAAATTCACGCGCTCTGCCCGGAGCTTTACCACGTAATGGTGAAGGAACAGATCCATGACAACCGAAACGCTGATGACGGAAGCCGCAACGACCACTGAAGGCGCCACCGCATCTGAACAGGCCACCCAGCAATCCGCTACAGGTGCGGATACGGGCGGCCAACAGCAGCAAACGACCGAAGGGCAAGGCACCCAAGGCCAACAGGCCGAGGGCACCAAGACCGAAGGCGGCCAGCAGCAACAAGAGAAGAAGCCCGAAAGCGCGCCCGAGAACTACGAGTTCAAGGCCCCCGAAGGCTTGACGTTCGATGACCACGTCATCGGCGCATTCTCCGAGGTCGCCAAGGAATTGAACCTGCCCCAGGACCAAGCGCAAAAGGTACTCGACAAGATGGCGCCGGTAATGGCGGCCCGTCAAGCCGAACAGTTCCAAGCCGCCCGCATCGAGTGGGCGGAAACCGCCAAGACCGACAAGGAATTCGGCGGTGAGAACCTGGCCGAGAACCTGGGCACTGCGAAGAAGGCGCTCGACGCTTTCGCCACGCCCGAACTGCGCGCGCTGCTGGAACAGTCCGGCCTGGGCAACCACCCCGAGGTCATCCGGGTGTTTTACCGGGCCGGGAAGGCAATCAGTGAGGACCGTTTTGTGACCGGCCAGGCTGGCAAGACCAACCAGGCCGATGCGCGACGGCTTTATTCCGCATCCAACATGAACCCGTAAAGGAGCACAACCATGCCGACCCTTTCCACGACCAACCCGACCCTGGCCGATGTCGCCAGCCGCATGACGGCTGACGGCAAGATCGACCCGCAAATCGTCGAACTGCTCAACGAAACCAACGAAGTCCTCGACGACATGACCGTCATCGAGGCCAACGGCTTCACCGAGCACAAGACCACCATCCGTTCCGGCCTGCCCACCGGCACCTGGCGCAAGCTGAACTACGGCGTGCAACCCGAGAAGTCCCGCACCGTGCAGGTCAAGGACAGCCTGGGCATGCTCGAAACCTACGCCGAAGTCGACAAGGCCCTGGCCGACCTCAACGACAATTCCGCCGCCTGGCGCCTGTCCGAGGATCGCGCTTTCATTGAGGGCATGAACCAGACGATGGCGACCACGCTGTTCTACGGTGATTCCAGCGCCGACCCCGAGAAGTTCATGGGCCTGGCCCCGCGTTACAACAGCCTGTCGGCTGAAAACGCCATGAACATCATCGACGCGGGCGGCACCGGCAACGACAACACTTCGATCTGGCTTTGCGTGTGGGGTCCGAACACCCTGCACTCGATCTACCCGAAGGGTTCGAGCGCCGGCCTGCAATCGCGCGACCTGGGCGAGCACACCCTGACCGACGCGGCCGGCGGCCGTTACCAGGGCTACCGCACCCACTACAAGTGGGATATTGGCATGACCCTGCGCGACTGGCGCTATGTGGTGCGCATCGCCAACATCAAGCACAGCGACCTGACCAAGACCGGCAGCACGGGCGCCGACCTCATCGACCTGATGACCCAGGCCGTTGAACTGATCCCGAACATTGGCATGGGCCGCCCGGTGTTCTACATGCCGCGCAAGATCCGCAGCTTCCTGCGTCGCCAGATCACCAACAAGGTGGCCGCCTCGACGCTGACCATGGAAGAAGTGGCCGGCAAGAAAGTGGTCGCGTTCGACGGCGTGCCTTGCCGCCGTACCGACGCGCTGCTGCTCACCGAGGCCCGCGTGGTGTAACCGGCTGGGGGCGGAATTCAATTCCGCCCCTGCTCACCGACATACGAAAGGAACCCAAGCCATGTTTATCGACAAACTGCTTCAAGTCTCGACCAACCAAGCCGTCACCGCCAGCGCGGCCTCGTCCGATGTCATCGACTTCGGCCAGGCCAACCCGAACGTGGGCCTGGATGATCGCAGCAATATGGTCATCACCGTGAGCGAATCGGCCGCCGCCGCTGGCGCTGCGACCGTCACGTTCTCGGTGCAGGACTCTGCCGACAATTCCAGCTTCGCCGATGTTGCGGTGACGGCTGCCATCGGCAAGGCGGCCCTGACCGCCGGCCGGCAGATCGTCATCCCGATGCCGGTCACGCTGCGCCGCTACTGCCGCGTGTTCTACACCGTGGGAACCGGCCCGCTGACCGCCGGCAAGTTCTCCGCGCAAGTCGTCACGGGTATCCAGCAGAACACGCACTACCCCGATAGCCCGCGCATCGCTTAATGAGGTGACAGCATGAAAGTGATCGCACTCAAGCAGGGCTATTTCGGCAAGTTGCGCGAGCCGGGCCACGAGTTCGAGGTGCCGGACGGTACCACGGCCTCGTGGTTCGAGCCGGTCAAGCAGCAGCAAAAGGCGGAAGCCAAGGGCGGCAGCAAGCCCACGGCCCCCGCCGCTGAAAAACCCGCTGCCGCCGACCTGGTTTGATCTCCTCCAAGCAGTGCCAGCAGCTTACGGGGGCCTTGCGCCCCCGTTTTTTCTAGGGGGTGCCTATGGCCTCGGAAGTTGATATCTGCAACCTCGCGCTCGCACGCCTGGGCGACAACGCCACGGTGGCAAGCATCGACCCGCCCGAGGGCTCGGCCCAGGCGGAACACTGCGCGCGTTTCTACGCTGTGGCGCGCGATTCGCTGCTCGAAATGTACCCGTGGAAGTTCGCCACCCGGCGCGTGCTGCTCGCCAAGTTGACCGTGCCGTCCTGGGACTGGTCCTACGCCTACGCCGAACCGACTGGCGCGCTGCGCCTGCTGGCCGTGCTTCCGCTCAACGCGCAAAGTGATGACGACACCCAGCCCTTTGAGGCCGAAAGCGATGCCAGCGGGGCGGCCATCATCCTGACCAATCAGGAGGATGCGTGCCTGCGCTACATCGGCCGCGTCACGGACACAACCAAGTTTCCGCCCCTGTTCGTCGATGCCCTTGCGTGGCTGCTCGCGTCCTACCTGGCCGGGCCGGTGCTCAAGGGCGACGCGGGCGCCAAGATGGCCCAGGCGTGCTATCAGAGCTTCGCCTTTGTGTTCAGCCAGGCCAAGGTGTCCGACGCCAACCAGCGCAAGGAACGGCCGGAACATACCCCCGGCTGGATCGCAGGGAGGTAAGCCGTGGCGAACATTCGCAACCTGCAACGCTCGTTCTCGGGGGGTGAGCTTTCCCCGGAAATGTTCGGCCGCATCGACGATTCCAAGTACCAGTCCGGCCTTGCGCGCTGTCGCAACTTCATCACCAAGCCGCACGGCCCGGCAGAAAATCGCCCCGGTTTTGCCTTCGTGCGCGCGGTCAAGGACTCCACCAAGAAGGTGCGCCTGATCCCCTTCACCTACTCGACCACGCAAACTATGGTCATCGAAGTGGGGGCGGGCTATTTCCGGTTTCACACCCAGGGCGGCACGCTGCTGTCGGGCGGTTCCCCCTACGAAATCGCCAACCCCTACGCCGAGGCCGACCTGTTCGACCTGCACTACGTGCAATCGGCCGACGTGCTGACGCTGACCCACCCGAACTACGCGCCGCGCGAACTGCGCCGCCTGGGAGCGACGAACTGGCAA
Organism: Hydrogenophaga aquatica; assembly: GCF_054780915.1. NCBI lineage: Bacteria > Pseudomonadati > Pseudomonadota > Betaproteobacteria > Burkholderiales > Comamonadaceae > Hydrogenophaga > Hydrogenophaga aquatica. The sequence goes on from NZ_BAAGVK010000017.1 coordinate 16,481, forward strand.
CTGACGACCATCGCTTTCACGCCGCCCATTTCGCCGCCGGCCGCGCCTTCGCTGTCGGCGACAGGCCACACCGCCGTGAAGTACACCTATTTCTACGTGGTCACGGCCATCAATGCCGAGGGTGTCAGCGAATCAGCCGCCTCGGCATCGTCGAGCGTGGGCGGTAACCTGTTTGAAACCGGCGCCATCGTGACCATTTCGTGGGGCGCGGTGGCCGGGGCCTCGCGCTACAACGTCTATAAGTTGCAGGGCGGCCTCTACGGCTACATCGGCCAAACCGCCGGCCTGTCCATCGTGGACGACAACATCACGCCCGACCTCTCCAAGACCCCGCCTATCTACGAAACCGTGTTCAACGCGGCAGGCGATTACCCCGGCGCGGTGTCCTACTTCGAGCAGCGCCGGTGCTTTGCCGGCACGATCAACAAGCCGCAAAACATCTGGATGACCAAGAGCGGCACCGAGTCGAGCATGAGCTATTCGCTGCCCATCCGCGACGACGACCGCATCGCCTTCCGAGTGGCCGCGCGCGAGGCGAACACCATTCGCCACATCGTGCCGCTCACCCAACTGCTGCTGCTCACCTCGTCGGCGGAGTGGCGCGTCACATCGGTGAACAGCGACGCCATCACGCCCAGCACCATCAGCGTGCGGCCGCAGTCCTACGTCGGCTCGTCCAACGTGCAGCCGGTCATCATCAACAACACCCTGATCTATGCGGCTGCGCGCGGCGGTCACGTGCGCGAACTGGCCTACAACTGGCAGGCCAACGGCTTCATCACGGGCGACCTGTCCTTGCGCGCACCGCATTTGTTCGACAGCTTCGACATCGTGGACATGACCTACGCCAAGGCGCCGCAGCCGGTGGTCTGGTTCGTTTCCACCTCGGGCAAACTGGTGGGCCTCACCTACGTGCCCGAACAGCAGGTCGGCGCCTGGCACTGGCACGACACGGACGGCGTGTTCGAGTCCTGCACCGTGGTGGCCGAGGGCGGCGAGGATGCGCTGTATTGCGTCATCCGGCGCACGATCAACGGCAACACCGTGCGCTATGTCGAGCGCATGGCCTCGCGTCAATTCATCAACCAGGCCGACGCCTTTTTCGTCGATTGCGGCGCCACCTACTCGGGCGCGCCTGCGACGACCATTTCCGGCCTGGGCCACCTCGAAGGAAAAACCGTCAACATCCTGGCCGATGGTGCTGTCCACCCCAAGCGCGTGGTTACGGCCGGCCAAGTTGTGCTCGACCAGCCTGCCAGCAAAGTGCACATCGGCCTGCCCATCGAGGCCGACCTGCAAACCCTGCCCCTGGCCGTGCAGTTGCAGGACGGCAGCTTCGGGCAAGGCCGGGTCAAGAACGTCAACAAGGTGTGGCTGCGTGTCTATCGGTCCTCGGGCATCTTCGTCGGGCCGACCTCCGACGACCTCACCGAGGCCAAGCAGCGCACCACGGAAAACTACGGCACGCCGCCGGCCCTGAAAAGCGAGGAAATCCCCATCGTCCTCAATCCATCGTGGGCCGACAGCGGGCAAATCTTCGTGCGTCAGTCCGACCCCCTGCCGCTTACGGTGGTCAGCATGACCGCCGAAGTGGCGCTGGGCGCGTGACGGCTGCACGTACCGCCCGGCAGCCGCAGTACCGTGCTGCCATCCATTCGGAGTAACGAGCATGGGATTTACTACAGGCCAATTGGCAACGGCTTCGCTGATCGGGCAAATCGGCGGCGGGGTCACATCCGCTGTCGGTAGCTATTTCAGCGCAGCCACCCAACGGGCCACGCTCCGAGGGCAAGCAGCAGTAGCCGACACCAACGCGCACATTGCCGAACTCGGCGCACAGTCGGCCTTGTTGCAAGGTCAGCAGCAAGCCGGTGCGCTCACCCTGCGAGCCGGTCAACTCAAGAGCAGTCAGCGGGCCGCCATGGCAGCCAACGGCATCGACCTGGGCGAGGGTAGCGCCGTCGAACTGCAAGCCTCGACGGACATCATGAAGGAAATCGACAAGAACACCATCGAGGCCAACGCGGTGCGCAGCGCCTGGGGCTACCGCACCCAAGCGATGAATTTCCAGAACGAGGCCCTGACCAAGCGCGCAACGGCCGGCGCCATCAGCCCCTTCGGTGCGGCGACCAGTTCCCTGCTGGGCAGCGCCGGCACCGTGGCGAGTTCGTGGTACTCCCTCAACAAGGCCGGTGCCTTGAAGGGCACCATCTTTGAAGGGTAAAACATGCCGCGCGTTCCAACCTACGACGGCTTTCAAGCCACTCCCAACACCCTCCCGCAAACTCGCCTGACGCTGCCCGAAATGCCCGACGTGGCCGGGCAACAGGCGCAGCAAACCGCCCGCGCCATGGCGGCCAGTGGGCAGGCCCTGGGCCAAGTGGCCCTCGACATGCAGCAGCAGGCCAACCAGTTGCGGGTCGACGACGCCCTCAACCGCGCCAAGGAAAGCGCGCTGCGTCTGACCTACGACAAGGAGGTCGGCTTCACCAATCTGCGCGGCATCAACGCGCTGGAACGACCGGGCGGCAAACCGCTGGCCGATGAGTACAGCGACACCCTCAAGCGCAACATCGAGGAAATCGCCGGCACCCTGGGCAACGAGGCCCAGCGCCAGGCGTTCAGCCTGCGGGCAAACGACATCCTCACGGCCATGCGGGGCAACGCCACCCAGCATGAGGCCCAAGAGTTCAAGACTTACAGCCTGTCGGTGTCCGAGGGCATCCAAAGCACCGCGCTGCGCGAAATCGGCCTGAACTGGAAAAACCCCGACGCGGTGAATTCAGCCGTCGAGCGCATCCGGGCGGAAACCTACCGACAGGCCCAGCTTCTCGGCAAGTCCGCCGAATGGCAAGAGGCCCAAGCCCGAAAGATGACCAGCAACGCGCACAAGGTTGCGCTGTTGTCGGCCCTTGAACAGAACGACCCGGCCTATGCCGAGGCGTACCTCAAAAAGTACGCCGAGCAAATGGACGCCGACGACATTCTCACCGTGCGCGGCCACGTGACCAAAGCCATGGACGCACAGGTCGGCTTTACAGTAGCGAGCGAGGTCATGGGCAAGATGCAGCCGCGCATCCAGACCAGCGAGGCCGAGCGCGCTTTCAACATTGCGGTGGGTACGGAATCCAACCACCGGCAATTCGGCCCGGATGGCAAGCCCCTGACCTCGCCCAAGGGCGCCATTGGCATCGCGCAGGTCATGCCGGGCACTGCTCCCGAAGCTGCCAAACTGGCCGGCCTGCCATGGGATGAGAACCGCTACAAGAACGACGCGGCCTACAACCGCGCGCTGGGCATGGCCTATTTCCAGAAGATGCTGCAGGACAACGGCGGCGACCTTGCCAAGGCTTACGCGGCCTACAACGCCGGCCCCGGCCGCTTGCAGGAGGCCATCAAGAAGGCCCAGGATGCACGCAAGCGCGCACCCAACGCCACGCCCAACGACCCGAACTATTGGCTCACGTTCATGCCGCAGGAAACTCGCAACTACGTTGCGAAGAACCTGCGCGAGTTCGAGGCCGGGCAAGGGCAGGCCCAACGCCCGACCTTTCTGGAAATCGACGAGCAACTGCGCGCAGATCCGCGTCTTGCCGGCAACCCGGCCCGTTACCGCATCGCGCGCGAGGAAGCACAGCGCCAGTTCGAGGAACAAAACAAGGCCATCCGGCAACGCGAGGAAGAAGCCGTGGCCACGGCCATGCGCGGCATCATTGAGAACGGGGGGCGATACACCGACCTCCCGGTGAGCGTGCGCGCGGCTGTGCCGCCCAAGGAAGTGGATAACCTGTTGTCCTTTGCGCAGAAGATCAGCAAAGGCGACGACACCACGAGCCTGTGGCTTTACAACAAGCTGACCAGCGACCCCGACGCACTGGCCCGGATGAGCGACAACGCATTCTTCGCGTTGCGCCGCGAACTGTCCGAGGCTGACTTCAAATATTTTGCGCAAGAGCGTGCCAAGCGCACCGGATCGGCCCCCAGCAGCAACGGGCCGGGCGACCTGAACAGCCAGGCCATCAAGCAGACCCTCGACGAGCGGCTGCGCATGCTGGGCATCGACCCATCCCCAAAAGACGACGGCGGAAAGGATGCCCAGCGGGTCGGCGGCATTCGCAAGTTCGTCAACGACTACTTCTTCACCGCCCAGCGTGAAGCCGGCAAGAAGTTCACCGATGCCGAGGTGGCGCAGCACCTCGACCAACTGTTTGCCAAGAACACGACCTTCCGGGGCTGGTTCTCCGATTCGTCCGGCCCGATGCTGACCATGAAAGTGGGCGACATCCCCAGCAGCGAACGGACCGCCATCGAGGCCGCGTTCAAGCGCCAGGGCATCGACAAGCCGACCGACGCGCAAATCCTCGACATCTACTGGAAACGTCAAGTGGCCCGCAAATGAACGACTACGACGCCCTGATCGCCCAAACCCAGCAAGCCGATACCGCCCAATCGGCGCGCTTCGGTTTCACGGCCGCTGCCGATACCAACCCCGACGCCTACGCCGAAGCGCAGCGCGTGGCCCGGCGTACAGGCGTGCCTGTTGATACGGTGCTGAACCAGCCCAAGGAAATGAAGCGGCAAGACGCCGTGGGCACCATTGACTTCAACACGCTGGCGAAAACGGCCCCTGCCACAGCCGCGCTCCTGGCCGACGTGGAGCGCGCCAAGGTGGCCCACGACAACGTGGACAACATGGGTGAAATCGAGCGCAAGTTCCGCCAGTTCGGCGGCGGCGCAATCGAAGCCGTGGGCATGTCCATCAGTGGCACCGGCCAACTGCTCAACATCGCGCAGCGCAATATCCTGGGCGGATTTGCGAGCATCTTTCTACCCAAGCCACGCGCCGGGGGCCAGCCGACTATGGAGTCCATCGTCGGGCCGCTGATCGGCGAGGACTGGCGCAAGGTCGGCGGCGCGGTAAAGCAAACCGCGCGCAAGGACGTGATGATCCCGGCCTCGCAGCGCACCTTTGGCGACGATGTGGCGTCCGGCCTGGGGCAGGTGGTTGCACAAATCATCATGCTGCCCCTGACGCGCGGCGCCGGGCTCTACACCCAAGGGGCCGACGTAATGGCCGAGAAAGTGGCCCCGGACATCGCCAGCCAAGGGATGAAAGACCTGGCAGTGCTGGGCGGTGCCGCCGTCACGGGCGTGACTGAAAAATGGGCACTCGACCGACTGCTGGGGCCGATGGCTGTACCCATCAAAAACCAGATCGCAGCCGCCCTGGCGCGTATCGGGATTGCCGGTGCAGCCGAAGGCGGGCAGGAATTCGCCGAGAACGTGCTGCACGACACCTTGCGCAAAATCCTGACCAATCCCGACGCCAAGATCGAGTGGGGGCAATCCACCTATGAGGGTGGTGTCGGCGCTACCGTGGGCGCCATCGTGCGCTCCATCGTCGAAGCCGGCCTCCACATCCGGGTGCGCGGCGCGCGCAACGCTCAACAGGCCGAACAGGGCGCCGAGTTCCTGAACGACCTCGGCAAGCTGGCGGCCGCCGACAAGGTGCTGGCGCGAGATTCCGAAACCTTCGAGCAGTTCATCGCCCAGGTTGCCGATACCGGCCCGGTGCAAACCGTATTCATCGACGCCCAAACCCTGATGCAGTCGGGCGTGGCCGAACAGGTGGCTGCCGTGTCGCCCAGCGTCGCGGCCCAGCTCCAAACGGCCATTGCGACGGGCGGGCAAATTGCCATTCCGGTGGAGGAATACACCGCGCGCATTGCCCCGACCGAAGCTGCCGCGCGCTTGCTCGATCACCTCAAGACCGAACCGGAAGGGTTCAGCCGCGCCGAAGCGCAGGAGTACATGCAGGGCGCAGCCGCCGAACTGCAAGCCGAAGTCGAGCGCACCTTGGCCGAAAAGCAGGGCGACGACACGTTCAAGGCATCGGCTGAGGTGGTACGCCGTGAGATTCGCACCCAACTGGATGCGGCCGCGCGCTTCACCCCGCAGGTCAATGACGCCTACTCTGCGCTGGTGAGCAACTTCTACGCGGTCACGGCGGCCAAGCTCAACACCACGCCCGAGGAACTGTTCAAGCGTTACCCGCTCAAGATCGGGGCCGAGCGTATCGACGGCCAGCAGTTTGACCAGGGGCAGCAGCCTGCTGACGTTGCACCGGGCGAGGTCTATAATCAAAGCCGAAAGGGGAAACGTGATGACTACACGCTCGACCTCTTTGGCGTACCCAGCGACGCCCGAGCAGATTCACCTGCCGGACAACCTGCCGCAGGACGACAGGAGCGGTCACTATCACGTGACGACGCTCCCGGCACCTACGCAGCCCGAACCGAACTCGTCGAAGAAAACACCCGAGAACTCGGCACCGACCGAGTAACCACGCCGCAAGAAGCCGCGCAAGCACTGGCCTACCTGGCGAAGGGCGCCGTCGAGCGTTTCGACGCCCTCGTGACCGATGCGGACGGCAAGCCGCTGGCAATTGTCGGTGCGTTCAAAGGTGCGCTGACGCAGGCATCGGTATTCCCTTCGACCTTGGCCGCCGAGGCTTTCCGCGTTGATGGTGCAGCCAATATCTGGTTTGCCCACAATCACCCCAGCGGCAGTAACGAACTGAGCAACGCCGACCGCATGTTGCACAGCAACCTGGCCGAAGTATTCCGAGGCAGTGAAATCAAGTCGCGTGGCATCTTCGCCATCGCCGGCAAAGAAGGCGACGGCCGGAATTGGGTGTTCGAGCCGACCCCGGAAAACCGCTACTCTCCCGAGCCTGACATTCGCGGCACAACCACGGCCCCGGCTGCCACGGCGTCCGTGCCCGTGGTCGAGCGTGTCTATACCCAAGAGGGGCGGCTGGGGCCTGCCATTTCCTCGCCGGCCGTTGCCAGGAGCGTGGCGAAGAACCTGTCCGGTGGTGAAGCCGGCGTAGTGCTCATGACGGCCCAACACGAGCCGGTGGCCTTTGTCCCGGTCGATCCGGCCGAGGCCGGCATGCTGCGCCGTGGCGGGCGCATGGATGCGCTCTATCGGGCCTTGTCAGTTTCCAACGCTGGCGCGGCCATCATCGTGAACAACGGCACGCTGGGCGACCAGGTGGTGCAGAACCTGGCCGGCCTGTTCAACAGCCTGGACGCTCGCGTGCTGGACGTGATGGACACCAGCAGCGATACGGTGCAGTCCTGGGCCGAGCAGGGCAAGCAGTTCAACGACCGCACCTTCAACCAAGGCGCGCGCGGCGCCTTCAATCCGGCAAGCCTTGCCATTACCTTGCTCAAGGGTGCCGACCTCTCCACTTTCTTGCACGAGTCGGGCCACTTCTTCTTGGAAGTGCAGGCCGACATCGCCAGCAAGTTGCAGCAGGAAGCCGAAATTTTCGGCATGGATACCCTCAAGCCGGGTGAGCGTCAGATCCTCGCCGACACCGACGCGCTGCTGCGCTGGTTCGGCGTGCGCGATTTGGCCGAGTGGTACAACCTCGACTTTGAGCAAAAGCGCGCCTACCACGAGCAGTTCGCGCGCGGCTTTGAAGCGTATCTGTTTGAAGGCAAAGCCCCCAGCATTGAACTGCAAGGGCTATTCCAGCGGTTCCGCGCGTGGCTGCTGTCGGTCTATCGGGAATTGAAGGCGCTCAACGTCGAACTCTCCGACGAGGTGCGCGGCGTGTTCGACCGCATGCTCGCTACCAACGAGCAGATCAACCTTGCCGAGCAAGGGCGCAGCATGATGCCGCTGTTCACCTCACCCGAACAGGCCGGCATGACCCCCGAGGAATTCGCGGCCTATCAGGCGCTGGGCGTGGATGCCACCGCCCAGGCCATCGAGGATTTACAGGCGCGCGGGCTGCGCGACATGCGCTGGCTGCACAACGCGCGCGGGCGCATCATCAAGCAGCTACAGAAGGATGCCGAAGCGCAGCGCGCCGAGGTGCGCATGGACGTGCGCCGCGAGGTCATGAGCCAGCCGATTTATCGCGCCTGGCAGTTCCTCACCGGCAAGCTGACCGCCGAGGACAAGATCGCCCCGCTGCCCAAGCGCACGTCCAGCCCCAACAGCATTGACGAAACCCAGGACTCCCTGTTCGCGGCAATTGCCAAGCTGGGCGGGTTGGATCGGGCGGCGGTGCAATCCGAGTGGGGCATCGACCCGAAAGAGCGCATTCCCATGCCGGCCTTCGGCAAGCATGTGTTGCGCCGGGAAGGTGGGCTGTCCATCGACGCCATGGGCGAGGCCCTGGGGCAGTATGGCTACCTGACCCTGGACGAGCACGGAAAACACGACCTGCGCGAGCTTGAAGAAAAGTTCTTCGAGGAACTGCGCGGCAACACGCAATATTCCATTGCCTACGACTACTCGGCCGATGTGGAAATGCGGGCCGGCGACCAGGTGGTCAACCCCGAGGCGCTGGGCGCCGGGCGCTTCGACCTGGGCGAACTCAAGATCATGGGTTTGCCGGCCGAGGTCATCAACGCGGTGCAGGCGCGCCGCATGACGGCCGCCAACGGTTTGCACCCCGACATCGTGGCCGAAATGTTCGGCTTCACCTCGGGCGACGAACTTGTGCGCAAGCTGGCAGCCACTGACCCGCCCAGCGTGGAAATTGAAGCCCTCACCGACGTGCGCATGCTCGAACAGTTCGGCGACCTGTCGAGCCCCCAGGCCATCGAGAAAGCCGCCGACAAGGCCATCCACAACGACGCGCGCGCCCGCTTTGTGGCGACAGAAGCTAACGCCTTGGCGAAGGCCACCGGCCAACGCAAGGTGTTGGCAAGTGCGGCCAAGGAATTTGCGCGGGCAATGATTGCTCGCCTCAAGGTGCGCGACCTCAAGCCCGGTCAGTACGCCAGCGCAGAAGTGCGCGCAGCCAAGGCTGCCGAGAAAGCCAGCAAGGCGGGCGACCTGACCACGGCGGCGGCTGAAAAGCGCAACCAGTTGATCCAGAACTACGCCACGCGCGCCGCCTACGACGCCCAAGAGGAAGTCGACAAGGGCCTGCGCTACCTCAAGAAGTTCGAGGGTGACATCAAGGGCCTGGATGCCGACTACGCCGAACAGATTGGCAATCTGCTGGAACGGTTCGACTTGCGCAAGGGGCAAAGCAACAAGGCGGTGGACAAGCGCACCGCCCTGGCCGAATGGATCAAGGCCCAGCGCGAAGCCGGCCTCGAGCCCGACATTCTGCCCGAACTCGAAAACGAGGCGTTCCGCACGTCTTACAAGAACCTGACGGTCGAGGAATTCCGGGGCTTGGTCGATACCGTGCGCCAGGTCGAGCACCTGGGCCGCTTGAAGCACAAGCTGCTGACGGCTGCCGACCAGCGCGCCTATGAGGCGGTGCGCGACGAAATTGCCGCCAGCATCCGGGAAAACGCGCAGGGACGCGAGGCCGACACCCGCACCCCGACCACAAACATGGGCCGAGCCGTGCAGGGCCTCAAACGCTTCTGGTCGGCCCATATCAAGGCGGCCACCTGGGCGCGCATCATGGACGGCAACAAGGACGGCGGCCCGATGTGGGACTACTTTGTGCGCAGCGCCAACGAGCGCGGCGACCAGGAAACCACGATGCGTGCCGAGGCCACGGCCAAGCTGGCGGAAATCCTCGCCCCGGTGTTCAAGCTGGGCAAGATGGGCGGCAAGGGGCAATTTTTCCCGACCATCAACCGCAGCCTGAACCGCGAGGCGCGCATTGCCCTGGCTCTGAATACCGGCAACGCGGGCAACCTGCAGCGCTTGCTAGGCGGCGAAGGGTGGACCGAGGCGCAAATCATGCCGGTGCTGCAATCCTTGACGGCCCAGGAGTGGGCAGCGGTGCAGGCCGTGTGGGATCATTTCGAGAGCTACCGCCCGCTGATTGCAGCCAAGGAGCGCCGGGTCTACGGCAAAGAGCCCGAGTGGATCGAGCCTCAGCCCTTCGCTGTGACCACGGCGGACGGTGCCACGGTCATGCTGCGCGGCGGCTATTACCCCATCAAGTACGACCCGGCCGCCAGTCAGCGCGCCGAGGAACACGCTGACGCGGAAAGCGCCAAGCGGCAACTGCAAGGGGCTTACACCACGGCCACCACGCGCCGCAGCTTCACCAAGTCGCGCGCCGAGGAAGTGTCCGGGCGCCCGCTGCTCTACACCCTGGCCGGCATGTACTCGGGCGTCAATGACGTGATTCACGACCTCGCCTGGCACGAGTGGCTGATTGACGCCAACCGGCTGCTGCGCTCGCATACCATCGACGGAGCCATCCGCGAGCACTACGGCCCCGAGGCCAAGCAACAGTTCAAAAGCTGGGTGCAGGACGTGGCCGAGGGCGACAAGGGCGCGGCCAATGCGGGCGAAATGGCCCTCGGACGGTTGCGTCAGGGGGTGAGTGCGGCCGGCCTCGGATTCAACGTCATGAGCGCGTCGATTCAATTCTTGGGCCTCACGCAGTCCATCGTCCGGGTAGGTGCGCCGTGGATCGGGCGCGGGATCACCAAGTACCTGGGCAACCCTATTGCCGCCACGCGCGAAGCCAATGCCATGTCCTCATTCATGGAAAACCGAGCGCGCACGCGGTTCCGCGAACTCAACGAATTGCGCAACCGCGTGCAGGATCAAGGCGCTTTCAATGAGTTCGTCGGGCGCTATGCCTATTTCATGATGATGCGCTGCCAGCAAATGGTCGACGTGCCGACGTGGTGGGGTGCTTACGAGAAGGCCATCGCCGCCGGCAACGACGAAACCCGCGCCGTGGCCCTGGCCGATCAGGCAGTCATCGACGCTCAAGGCGGCGGTCAAACCAAAGACCTATCGGCCATCGAGCGCGGGGGGCCGGCCTTGCGCCTGTTCACCGTGTTCTATTCGTTCATGAATACCGCGCTGAACCTGGGCGTGGCCCAAACCATGGGGGCCGACACGCCGAAGAAGCGGGCCAAGTTGGCGGTCGACTACCTCATGCTCTACACGGTGCCGGCGGTGCTGGGCTACTTCCTGAAAAACGCCCTGACACCCGGCGATGAGGACGACGATTGGGAGCAGATCGCGCGCAAGCTGGCGGCCGAACAGTTGAGCTACCTGATGGGCCTCATGTTCGTGGTGCGCGAGTTCAGCGAGGCGTCCAAGATCATCACCGGAGCAGAAGGCCCGCGCGACTATTCCGGTCCTGCCGGCGTGCGCGGCATCGCCGACACGTTGAAGTTCATCAAGCAGGCCGAACAGGGCGAGTTCGACGACGCCTTCCGCAAATCGGCCATCAACCTGCTGGGCGACTTCACCGGCCTGCCTTCGGCGCAGATCAACCGCACCATCACAGGTGCCAAAGCCCTGGCCGAGGGCAAGACCGAAAACCCGGCCGCCATCGCCTTCGGCTTCCAAGAAGCGCGATAGTGCACGTGTCTGGACTCCCGGCAGATAGCCTTGCGGCAATTCTCCGGGAGTTCCAGCCATGACGATTTCATCCGAGGTGCGCAAAGCCGGGCCTTTTGCCGGAAACAACGTCACAACCTCGTTTCCTTTCTCCTTCAAGGTCTTTGCGTCGGCCGACGTGGTGGTGGTGCAAACCAACCCGGCCGGCGTCGAAACGGCACTGACGGTCGGCACCGACTACACCGTCACGCTCAACGCCGATCAGGACACCGCGCCCGGCGGAACGGTCAACAAGACCACGCCCCTGGCGTCGGGCTTCCTGCTGACCATCACCAGCCGCGTGCCCAACCTGCAACCGCTGGACCTGACCAATCAGGGCGGGTTTTACCCGAAGGTCATCAATGCGGCCCTCGACCGCCTCACGATCCTGGCCCAGCAGAACGACGAGAAAATCGGCCGCTCGGTCAAGGTGCCTATTTCCAGCAGCGTGTCGCCTGATGCGCTGATTGCTCAGCTTACGGCGGACGCGGCGACCGCAGCGAGCGCAGCATCGAGCGCAGCCGCCTCGCAAAGCGCAGCCGCTGGCAGCGCCTCGTCGGCGGCCAGTAGCGCGTCGGCGGCCAGCACGTCGGCCTCAGCCGCCAGTTCCTCACAAACCGCTGCAGCCACTTCTCAAAGTGCGGCCGCCACTTCGGCCACCAATGCCGCGAACTCCGCGACCGCTGCCGCTGGATCAGCGACCACGGCCAGCACGCAAGCGAGCAACGCGGCGACCTCAGCCACCGATGCCGCGAATTCCGCAACGGCGGCGGCCAACTCCGCGACCGCTGCCGCTGGATCAGCGACCACGGCCAGCACGCAAGCGAGCAACGCGGCGACCTCGGCCACCAATGCCGCGAATTCCGCGACCTCGGCTTCAAACAGCGCCGCCCTGGCTCAGAGCTTTGCGTCCAGTATCGTGCCTGCATCGGCCCTGTCCAAGGCCGACAAAACCACGCCTGCCCTGGTCAAGACCGGCGCCAACACCTTGGCAATCAAGGCCGGCACGACCGTGTACCTGTCGGGTGGGGTGGTGTCCTTCGCCTCGCAAACTGCCGTGTCAATGCCTGCGCTTTCGGCAGGCGAGGACTATTGCGTGTGGGTGCTGCCCAACGGCACGGCCCAAGCGACGGCCGACCCCTTCACCGCGCCGGCTTCGGCTCCCGTGTCGGGGGCGCTCAAGATCGGCGGCTTCCACTACGGCCTGGTGGCTTCGGGCACGACCGTGGCCGGGGGCAGCTTTGCCACGACCGGCGCCGGGATGATCTGGACGCAAAGCGACGTGGATGCCATCGCAGGCATCAACTCTTGGACGCTTTGGGATTTGACCTATCGCCCGATTTGCGACCCGCGCGGTATGGCCTGCGTGAAGGACAACCTCGGCCGTGCGCAATTCTGGTTCGACCTGTACTTCTGCTCACAAACCCACATCACCAACGGCACCAGTCGGTTCAACACGAACGTCGCCAGCGGCACGGTACTGCCGCGCATCCCCGTGATGTTTGGCGGCAGTGGCTCGAACAACTACAGCACGATGACGTGGTACGAGTCGGCCGAGATTGCATTCAGCCACCAGAAGCGGCTGATGAACTACCAAGAGTTTGCAGCGGCTGCCTTCGGCGTGACCGAGAACCAGTCGCTTGGCGGCGCGTCCTCGACGATCCCGGCCACGGCGCGACAGGCCGGCTACACCTCGAAGTGGGGTGGCGAACAAATGACCGGCCACCACTGGACGTGGGGCGACACCGCGCACGGCGTCAGCGGTGCGGCCTGGGTCAGCGGTGCGAACCGTGGTCAAACCTACGGCACGCCTTTCGCGGCTTTGTTCGGCGGCGACCGCAACAACGCGGCCTCATCTGGTTCTCGTTGTTCTGGCTGGAGCGACTCTGCGTGGGTCTCGCTCTGGAGCATTGGGCTGCGCGCCGCCTGTGACCACCTGAACCTGTAGCGGGAGCGAAAGCGACCGCAAGGAACTGGTATGAACACGCCCGTAATCACCGACCAAACCCCGAAGCCTGCCCTCGCCATCGTCGAGCGATACGAGGGCGCGGTGAATTACCTGTACCCCTTGCTGCTCAACATGAGCCACAAGCACCGGGTGCTACGGGACTCGTTGCTTACGGCTCTGTTTGAGCAGTACCGGCTTTTCTACGAAGCCGCCAAGAGCAGCCAGGTGTCGCGCGTCTATGTCGCCGACGCGGGGCTTGCTCACATCAAAGAACTTTTGCGCTTTATGGCGGACCCGACCCGCAAGTTGGTGTCCCGTCGCCAGTACGAGGTGGCCAGCGTGCACCTCGCCGAGACTGGCGCCATGCTTGGGGGATGGATTCGCCATGTGCAAAAGCGGTAGGAGTGTGATTAAACCTTTCGGCGGCAACCGCAACAACGCGGCCTCATCTGGTTCTCGTTGTTCTAACTGGAACAACTCTGCGTGGAACTCGAACTGGAACATTGGGCTGCGCGCCGCCTGTGACGATCAGCGAAAACCACGCCACGGCTGCTACGGCGCCCGTGGCGGACCTTCAAAAATTGGTGGTCAGCACACTGCTGCCGGCTTCGGCAAACACACTACGAGGTTCGGGGAACGGCGAGTAGGGCACTGCCCGAAAGCCGCGCCGACTATTTCCATGGGAAAGCGACACAAGAACATTTTTGCCGACGTGGTGAACCGCGACAACCTGTGGCGGGCCTATCAGAAGGCCGCGCGCGGCAAGCGCGACACCATCGGTTATCTGCAATTCCGGCAGAACGAGGCGGCCAACATCGCCCGCCTTGAGGAAGCGCTGCAGTCCGGCGAATACCGGCCAGGTGAGCCGCGCCGCTTCCTCGTCTATGAGCCCAAGCCACGCCAGATCAGCGCACTGCCGTTTGTCGATCGCATCGCCCAGCATGCGCTGTGCAACGTCATCGAGCCTATCTTCGACCGCGTGTTCCTGCCGCAAAGCTACGCCTGCCGCGTTGACAAGGGCACGCACCGGGCGGCCATCGCGGTGCAGTCCATGCTGCGCAAGACCCCGGACGCCTGGGTGCTCAAGACCGACTTTTCCAAGTATTTCGCCAGCATCGACCGCGCCGTGCTGCATCGAGAGATTCGCCGCAAGATCAGTTGCCGGCGCACGCTCGACCTGGTGGAAACCTTCATCCCAACCGAAGGACAAGGACTGCCCATCGGCAATCTCACCAGCCAACTGAGCGCCAACATCTACGGCCACATCCTTGACCGCTGGCTGGCGCACGAGGTCGGGATCTCCACCTTCGCCCGGTATATGGACGACGTGGTGGTTGTCGGCCATAGCGCCGAAGCCATGCGCCTGCTGCACTTCCTCATGGAGAACTTCGCGCGGCACACCATGGGGCTGCGCTTTTCGCATTGGTCGGTGCAGCCGGCCAGCATGGGCGCGAACTTCTGCGGGTATCGCATCTGGCCCACCCACAAGCTGCTGCGCCGCCGGTCGGTGGCAGCAGCAAAACGCAAGATCGCCCGTTACCGCAGGACAGGCGACGACCAGGCGCTCGACCGCTTCGTCGCTTCGTGGCGCGGCCACGCGCAGTGCGCCAACACCTACAACCTGCTCAACCGTCTAGGAGTCGCAGCATGACCATTTACGCCTACAACCCCACCACGGGTGAGTTGATCCGCACTGACACCGTGGCCGACTGGATGGGCAGCACCGACGTGCCCCCGCCCGATTTCGACCCGGTGGCCGCCGGCTGCTTCTGGCGCGACGACCGCTGGGAAGTTGTCGCAGCACAACCCCCGGCCGTGCCCGTGCCTGTTGCCGTGACTATGCGGCAGGCACGCCTTGCGCTGCTCGGCGCCGGCCTGCTGGCCCAAGTCAACGCGGCCATCGCCGCCATGGCAGGCGCCGAGGGCGAGGCCGCACGCATCGAGTGGGAATACGCGCAGGAGGTGCGCCGGGACTCGCCCCTGGTGGCCGGACTGTCGGCCGCCTTGGGCCTGACCGACGAAACCCTGGACAACCTCTACCGGGCGGCAGCGGGGCTGTGATGCGCGAATACCTGACCCGCGCAGCCGCCTGGATCAGCCAAGGCATCAACTGCCTGCTGCTGGGCGGGCATCACGACCAGACCGTGAGCGCCCGCGCCTATGTCAACCGGCACCTGTGCGGGTGGGGTATCGCCTATCGAATCATCAATGTCCTGTTCTTCTGGCAGGAAAACCACTGCCGCGAGTCCTATCTGGCTGACGTGGAATTTGCAAAGGAAGTGCTCAATGTCTGAAAAAAACGACCAACACTGCGCCAGCCCAACCTGCCAAGAAGCAGCCGACCGGGCGGTGAAAAAGGTATTTGCCATTCTCGGGGTCGATATCGACCGGCCGGAATCCGTTGAGGAATTCCGCGAGGACTTGCGATTTAGCAAGCACATGCGCAAGGCGGCCGACCACGGCTTCCTGGCCTTGATGGGTGTGCTCGCGGCGGCGGCCATGGCGGCGGTTTGGGCGGGCATCGTTTCCAAGATCGGCGAGGGGCACTGACATGGCCGACTTTCTGCAAGCCTACGAATCCATGATCCGCAACGAGGGCGGCTACAAGCTGCACACCGTGGCTGGCGACCGTGGCGGGATGACCTACGCGGGCATCGCGCGCAACTTCCACCCGAACTGGCCGGGCTGGGCCGCCATCGACCGGGGCGACATCCCCGACAGCGAACTGGTGCGCCAGTTCTACCGGATGAACTTCTGGACCCCTGTTCGGGGCGACAACATCAACAGCCAGGAAGTGGCTCGCAACGTGTTCGACTTCGCGGTCAATGCCGGCGTCGCCACGTCGGTGCGCCTGGCGCAGATCGTGGTCGGCGCCACGCCGGACGGCAAGATCGGCCCCAAGACCCTGACCGCGCTCAACGCGATGGATGCGGAAAAATTCGTGCTGGCTTTCGCCCTGGCGAAGCTGGCACGATACCGCGACATCGTGACCAAGGATCGCACCCAACAAAAATTCTTGCTGGGCTGGCTCAATCGCACGCTCTTGGAGGCCACGACATGAACCCCTTGCTCATTGGCGGCATCATCGAAACGGTCGGCAAAGTGGCCGACAGCCTTTTCACGTCGGACGAGGAACGGGCCAAACTGAAAATTGAAGCCATGAGGGCCGAGACGGAAGCCTACCGGGCGGAAACCGACCGGATGCACGGCCAGCTTGACATCAACAAGGAAGAAGCCAAACACGCCAGCGTGTTCGTGGCCGGCTGGCGGCCGGCAGTGGGTTGGGTCAGTGTCTCGGCCCTGGCCTATCAGTTCGTCCTGTACCCGCTGCTGGTGTGGGCGTGGAATGGCATGCAGGCCCTGGGCTGGATCGCTGGCACCTTGACCCCGCCCCCGCTGCTCGATGTTGAAGCCCTGATGGTTCTTGTGACCGGCATGCTGGGCATCGCTGGCGCGCGCACCTGGGAGAAATTCAAGGGCGTCGCACGCTGACGCTGCACCCCCTGAAATCGTTTCCGCATCTACTGCCTAGCACATAGCAGAATCAACATGTTAGGATAGCGAATCTGGCGGCAGTTGCGGAAACGAATCACGCCTAACCCGTTGATTTTCCTCGTTTTCTCCAAGGACTTGAAAACCAGCAACCCGCAAGGGTTCGTGAGTTCGAATCTCACCGCCTCCGCCGCAACACAACCCAAGTGAATGTCATTCACTTGGGTTTTTTTACGTCTGACAGTACCCAGCGCCAGCACGGCGATCAACGGCAGCCAGGTCAAATCTGAACGCCTCAGCACAAGCGCGTCGTGCAGCCAACACACATTGGCTTGCAGAAAAACAGCTGGATTCACACACTCTTAACGATGCAAGAACATCGTTATATGAATTTATTGGATGCAATACATCTCTTTAATTATTAATTCTCATATAGCCTTCTGCACAAACAAAAACAGACTCCTACCACACAAAGACAGACACCAACCATAGTAGACTTTTCTCGTAGTTTGACGCACGTCGCGAACAGCTCGATTTCGGCCTCTGTCGATCCAGTCAGGGAATGCATCCGCGATTTGCTGCACCTCTTGGGCTGTGAAGTAGTCGCGGCGGCCACCAGCTGCACCACCCGTTGTTGTGAGTGACGGTATCTGACCAACGGTCATCCAGCGTCGAATGATCGCTTCATCAAACACCCTTTGCAGCGCCACGTTATGGTTTTTCAATGTGGACTGGCTTGGTGTTCTTCCAAGCTTTTTCTCTCGCCACATGTCAAACTCACGCAACTTTGCGTAGTCAATGTTGGTAATGTGCATGCGGTCAAAAAACGGCATGTGATAACGCCTCAGGATCCACTCGTAGCCCTTGAAGGACGCTCGACCCTTGGCGCGCTCTGGTGCTTCGTTCATCCGCGTGATGGCCAGTTCGGCAACATGCTTGAAGGCCTTGGTCTGAATAGCGATGCCGTGTTCGTGTTTGATCTCGCACTCGGCTTTGACCTTGATGGCAGCGGTGACTGCTTTGGTCTTGTCACGCTGCTTGGTGGTTCGCGATAGCCACTTGCCGCCGATCTTGAAGCGGGCCAGCCAGACTTTGCTGTTACGCTGCAGGTAGATGTAAAAGCTGTCGTCGATTACGTGCTTGTCGATCAATTCGTTCACTTTGCTGCCTTGCTGGTGAGCTGAAGGCTAATTTTTGCAAAGAATTTGCAAAGTGTCGATCTATAAATTTAAGTTGTTGTTTTTAAAGTGTTTTCTCAACTGCAATGTTCTTGAAAACCGGCAGCCCGCAAGGGCTCCAGGGTTCGAATCCCTGGCTCTCCGCCAAACCCAACCTAAGGCCCACAACGGTGGGCCTTTTTTGTGGCTTGCTCCCGCCCATTGCGTGTTGCACAAAGGTATGCCAAAATTAAGGCTTGATGCAAACCTAAGTCATTGATTTTTATGAGGCTTTAGGGTTGTGAGTTTTTCTCTCACCGCTTCCGCCAAATTCTCCTCGGCCCCATGGAACTCTCGACCTGGCTCGCCTTCTTCGCTGCTTCCTGGGCGATCAGCATCTCCCCGGGCGCGGGCGCAGTCGCCGCCATGAGTTCCGGGCTCAACCACGGTTTCAAGCGCGGCTACATCACCACCCTGGGCCTGGTGCTGGGCATCTGGACGCAGCTCATCGTGGTGGGTCTGGGCCTGGGTGCCATCGTCGCCACCTCCAGCACGGCTTTCCAGATCATCAAGTGGCTGGGCGTGGCCTATCTGGTGTGGTTGGGCATTCAGCAATGGCGCGCCCCTGCGCGGCCGTTGGCTGCAGCGTCTGGCTCGGCCAGCACCGTGTCTGCCCGGCAGATGATCTTGCGCGGCTGGATGATCAATGCCGTCAACCCCAAGGGCACGGTGTTTCTGCTGGCGGTGGTGCCACAGTTCCTGAACCTGGCCGCCCCCCTGTGGGCACAGTACCTGGTGATTGGCTGCACGCTGATGTTCACAGACTTGGTGGTGATGGCGGGCTACACCGCGCTGGCCGCGCGGGTGCTCAGCGCACTGAAGTCCACCGCCCACATGCGCGCCATGAACCGCTTGTTCGGCGGCCTGTTCGTGCTCGCCGGCACGTTGCTGGCCACGTTCAAGCGTGCCATCTGAGTTTCTGCGCACGGCAGCTGATCGTTCCATCGCAACGCACGCATGCAGTGCTTGGCGCCCACATGAGCAGACTCACCAGCGAATTCGATCGCCTCTTCACGCTAGGGGGGGCAACGGCCCAAACACCCACGGGCCGGCCGCTACTGTCGCCTGAAGGCCTTACCCGGGCGCTGGTGCTTGGATTGGCAAGCCCAGCCGAATGGCCGCCGCTGGCAGGCTTGTGGCAAGCGGCACAGGAAGAACTCGGGCTGCCCGCACCCGCCATCGCCATCGACGGCACCACATCGTTCCAGTTGTGGTTTTCTCTGGAGCAACCGGTCCCGGCAGACCAGGCACAGGCCTTCCTGAAGGCCCTGTCACGCCGCTACCTGCCAGGCGTGCCTGCAGGAAGACTGCGTCTGTGGCCCCAATCCGCTGGCGCGCAGGCCGTGCACGCCGAGCCCATTCCCACACAACACGGTGATGAGGGCCGCTGGTCTTCATTCGTCGCCCCTGACCTCGCGCCCGTATTCGGCGATGCACCCTACCTGGACATCCCGCCCAGCCCGGAAGGTCAGGCGGACCTCCTGATGCCTCTTCGAAGCATCCGGCCCGCCGAGCTGGCACGTGCATTGGAAGCGTTGCAAACGCCCTCGGCCAAAGCCCAAGAGGCAAAGGCAGGCAACGCCTTGGCCAAACCGGCGGCTGGCACACCGGCCGAGTTCCTGCTGCGGGTCATGAACGACGAAAGCGTGGACCTGCGCATTCGCGTGGAGGCAGCCAAGGCCCTGCTGCCCTACTACGCCTGAGCGCCGGGCACTGGCATTCGAACGCAATCAGCCAGGAAAATGGCGCGCAACGCTTGCAAAGGATGAGTGATGACGAAACCCGCTATCTATGCCAACCGGCAGGTCGCGTTTTTGACTCAGCATGGAAAAGAGCGCGTGGTGGCTCCCGTGCTGGAAACGGGTCTGGGGTGTGTCGTCACCCACGTGCAGGGGTTCGATACGGACACCCTGGGCACGTTCACAGGCGAAATCCCTAGGCCAGGAACACAGCTTGCGGCAGCGCGGCTCAAGGCTCGCAAGGGAATGGAGCTCTCGGGACTTCCGCTGGGCCTGGCCAGCGAAGGCAGCTTCGGCCCTGACCCTTTCGCGGGTATGTTTCCATGGAATATCGAGCTGCTGGTGTGGATAGACGACGCACTCGGCATCGAAGTCGTCGGCATGGCCCAGGGTCCGGCAAACAGCGAGCACCTGCTCAGCGGCGATTGGGCAGAAGTCCAGGCGTTTGCCGCGCGCCAGGGGTTTCCAGATCATCTGCTCGTCTTGCGCCCCGATGGGCAGGCAGACCCGCGTATCCACAAAGGTATATCGGATTGGGAACGGCTGAAAGAAAGTTTCGAAGAATGCCTGGCTCAGTCGAGCCGTCGACAGGTCTTTGTCGAAATGGACCTGCGGGCATTTGCCAACCCCAGCCGGATGAAACACATTGAGCAGGCCGCCGCCGATCTGCTGCAGCGGCTCCGCTCACATTGCCCTGCTTGTGATGCGCCGGGCTTCTGGGTCACCGAGCGACGACCCGGACTCCCTTGTTCCGTTTGCGGTAAACCCACCTCCGTTCACCTCAGCGAGTTGTGGGCTTGCCCGCGATGCCCTGAAAAATCCTTGAGGGAACGCACAGACATGGTCGCCGCTGATCCACGACACTGCTCCGTCTGCAACCCTTGAACCCTCGCTAGGGCTTCAAACGCAGGAACAACTCCGCGCACATGCTGCGCAGCCACCGGTTGGCGGGGTCATGGTGGTAACGGGCATGCCAGTGCTGCTTGACGGTGAAAGACGGTATGGGGATGGGGCATGGCCACACCTTCAATCCTGCAGACCTGGCCAAGGTCTCGCCAATGTGCTGCGGCAACGTGGCCACCATGTCGGTGCTCTGCAAGATGGCCGACAGGCCCAGAAAGCCCGGCAGTTTGAGTGCGACGTTGCGATCGATGCCGTGCTGCTTCAGCGCCGCTTCCAGCAGCAGCTGGCCCGTACCCGCAATGATGCCCACATGGTCCGCTTGGACATAGGCGTCCAACGTCAAACCTCGCTTCAAGCGCGAATGCCGGGGATTGCTCAGGCAAACCCAGTTCTGTTCAAACAGCACCTGCTGGTAGAAGCCCGCCTCCAGGCCTGGAATCAGTCCCAGTGCGAGATCGCCCTCACCTGACTGCAGTTCGTTCACCATCTGCGGGCCAATGGAGGCCGCCTCCAGCTTCACTTTGGGTGCGATCGCCCGCACATGGGTGAACAACTGCGGCAACAGCGTGATGTGGCTCGCGTCGGTCATGAAGATGCGAAAGGTCCGGTCAGCCTCTGCGGGCTCGAACCGTTGCTCAGCCTCGGACAAGCGCCGCAGACCATCGAGCACCTCACGAACCGTGGTCACCAACGCGTCGGCCTTGGGGGTGGGCTGCATGGTCAGCGCCGTGCGCACAAACAAGGGGTCGTTGAACTGCTTGCGCAGCCGCGCCAGACCAATGCTCACCGTGGGCTGGCTGCAGCCCAACATGTCTGCCGTGCGCGTCACGCTGCCCGTGGTGTAGAGCAACTCGAACAGGCGCAACGTTTTGACATCGAGGTTGTACAGGTCCATGGATTCACCACCAATATTGGCTTTTGCAATGTATTGTATTTTTTAGATTGAATAGACGAAATACCCCCGCCTGCCGACAATCCGCATACACAGAACCAGGAGACTGATCTTGAAGATTGCAGTGGTAGGCGCGGGCGCCTTGGGTTGTGCCATCGGGGGCACGCTGGCGGAAGCTGGCAACGAGGTGCTGTTGATCAACCGCAACCAGGCCCATGTGGATGCGATCAACCAGCACGGGCTTGCCATGCGCACACCGGAAGGCGAGCGTTGGGTGCGCACCCGTGCGGTCACCAGTGCCCAGGGTCTGGGCCCGGTGGATCTGGTGATCGTGCTCGTCAAGTCGTTTCACACCCGGCAAGCCATGGAAACCTCGCTGTCGCTGGTGGGGCCGCAGACCGTGGTGCTGTCCCTTCAGAACGGCCTGGGGCACGAAGACATCCTGGCGGACATGGTTGGCCGGGAACATGTGCTGGCGGGCAAGACCTATGTGGGTGGCGTCATGCTCGGCCCGGGCCGCATCATCAGCGGGGTCGTTGGCAAAGAGACCTTGATCGGTGAACTGGATGGTTCACTGAGCGAACGGGCCAAGGCCATCGCCGCCACCTTCAATGCGGCGGGCCTCACCACCACAGTGAGCGACAACATCCTGGGCACCATGTGGGACAAGCTGCTCATCAACGTGTCCACGGGCGCTGTCAGCGGCATCACCCGCCTGCCTTATGGCCCGCTCTATCAGATTCCCGAGATCGAAGCCACGGCCGTCGCCGCCGTCCAGGAAGCGATGGACGTTGCCGCAGCCAGCGGCGTGAAGTTGAGCTTCACCGAGCCCCGCGCTGCCTGGCTGAAAGCCAGCGCCGGGCTGCCTGAAGACTTCAAGACTTCGATGCTGCAAAGCCTGGAAAAAGGCTCGGTGACCGAAATCGACTTCATCAACGGCGCGGTGGTGCGCTGGGGCCAACGCTGCGGCGTGCCCACCCCCGTCAACGCGACCCTGGTGGCCTGCATCAAGGGCATCGAACGCTCGCTGAACACCGCCCTCCACTGAAAGGCCCCCATGAACACCTCTGCACCCAAACCCTTCACACCACCCACAAAGGCGTATGTCGAACATGTGGCTGTGCGCGTCAAAGACATCCACTGGCACATCCGGTTTTTTTACGAAGTGCTGGGCATGGACGTGCGCGAAATCGATGGACCCACGGACGACCCGCGCCAGTACTGGACGCTGGGTGGCATGCAGTTGATGGCCTGTCCGGACTTTGAGGCGCCCCCGTCCAACGACGCAGGCTGGCTGGCGCACCTGGGCGTGATGGTCGATGACCTGGAAGCCGCCCTGAAGGCAGCCGAGCCATGGGGCGTCACCACCCTGCCCCAAGGCCGCAACTGGCTGCAACTGCCGGATGGTTTGGCCGTGGAACTCATCCAGGCGGCACCCGGCAGCGTTGCTCAAGCCCTGGCCGTCAAACCCCGCGCCTGATCCGCCGCGAGTGCAAACCAAACGCTGATTCCTTCTGCCATGTCTCACAACACCCCCGAAAAATACTGGGATGACGCCAGCGAAGGCGACACCTGCACCAGCCCCAGCTACACGGTCACCAAAGAACGCATCCTGGCCTACGCCGACCTCACGGGCGACCACACCCCCGTGCACGTGGACGAGGCCTACGCCAACGCCAGCCACTTTGGCTGCATCGTGGCCCATGGCCTGTTCGGTTTGTCGATTGCCGACGGCCTCAAGACCCAGAGCGAATACCGCTTCCTGCCGGGCATGTCGCTCGGCTGGACCTGGGACTTCCTGCTGCCCATCAAGGTCAACGATGTCCTGCACGTCAAGTTCAGCATCACCGGCCTGCGCGTCAGCAAAAGCCGCCCGGGCTGGGGCATCGTGATCCTGCCGTCCGAGCTGATCAACCAGCACGGCGAGGTGGTGCAGCGCGGCGAACACCGTTTGATGGTTCCCCGCCGCCCAGGCACTTACTGAACGAGGACACCATGACCCAAGCCCTGCCCCTGACCGGCATCCGCGTCATCGACTACAGCCACTTCCTCGCCGGCCCTTACGTGGGCCGCTGCCTGGCCGCCCTGGGCGCCGAAGTCATCAAGGTGGAGCGCCCTGGCGGCGGCGATGCCGGGCGCCAGCACGCCCACATCATCGACGACCAGCAAAGCGGTTACTTCCTGCAGCTCAACATGGGCAAGCAGGGCGTGAGCGTGAACATGAAGGACCCGCGCGGCAAAGCCTTCATGCAGCAGCTGTGCGACAGCGCCGACGTGTTCATTGAAAACTACCGCCCTGGCGCTCTGGACAAGCTGGGCCTGGGCTATGCCGAACTGTCGGCACGCAACCCCAAGCTGGTCTATTGCTCCATCTCGGCCTACGGCCACACCGGGCCGGACTCGCACCGCGCAGGCTTCGGCCTCATCGCTGAAGCCAAAAGCGGGATCATGCAGATGGTGGGCACACCGGGCGAAGCGCCCCCGTTGCTGCGTATTTCGCTGGGCGACATGTACACCGGCATCCACGCAGTGGCGGCCATCAACGCCGCCTTGCTGGGCCGCGTCAACTCCGGCAAGGGCCAGCACATCGACATGGCGCTGTACGACACGCTGGTGTCCATGCACGAGTACGCGGTGCAGTGCTACACCCTTTCGGGCGGCACCGTGCTTCCCCAGCAAACCGGGCACGACATGCCCACCTCCACCCTGTACGGCGTGTTCCGCGCGCAGGACGGTGACTTGGTGATTGCGGCGCAGGTGGACGATGCCTGGAAACGCTTTGCAACCTTGCTGGAGCAGCACGGCGGCCCTGCGGGTTTCGGTACCGATGCGCGCTTTCATTCATCGAATGGCCGCAACGCTCACAGGGTGGAAATTCTGGCGGCTGTCAAGGCCTGGGTCGCAGCGCGCCCGGTGGCCGACATTCTGGCCCTGCTCGACAGCGTGGACGTGCCGTGCGCCAAGGTGCAACGCATTGACGAGGTGATCAACGACCCGCAAATCCAGGCCCGGGGGATGATTCTGGAGCAGCAGCACCCGCGCTACGGGACGCTGCGCCTGCCCAACCTGCCGTTTCGCTTTTCAGACTGCGACACCACCGCACCCATGCACCAGGTTGCCCCCGATCTGGGCCAGCACAACGCCCAGGTAGCACACAGCCTGGGGTACAGCGACCAGGACATTGCCACCTTGCAGGCCGAAGGCGTGCTGTTTTCAAAGTAACCCGGAGACACCTTCATGACCGACCGTTACGCCGTCATCGGCAACCCGATTGGGCACAGCAAATCCCCGCTGATCCACACCACCTTCGCCCAGGAAACCGGGCAGGACATCGAGTACACCGCCATCGAAGGGCCTCTGGGCAGGTTTGTGGAGGCAGCACAGGCCTTTCAGTCAATAGGCGGCAAAGGCATGAACGTCACAGCGCCGTTCAAGATCGACGCCTACGCCTACGCCAGCGAACGCTCCGAACGGGCACAGCTGGCTGGCGCCGCGAACGCCCTCAAATTCGAGAACGGCCGCGTCTGGGCCGAAAACTTCGATGGTGTGGGCCTGGTTCGTGATGTGGTTCTCAACCTTCACGAGCCCATGCGTGGCAAGCGCATTCTGATGCTGGGTGCTGGCGGCGCGGCAAGAGGGGCGCTTCTGCCCTTCCTGGCGGAACAACCAGCCAAACTGGTGATTGCCAACCGCACCGTCGACAAGGCCCATGAACTGGCGCGCATCGGCGCCAAACACGGCAACGTCAGTGGCTGTGGATATGAGGACCTGCTTGGGCAAGACTTTGACATGGTGTTCAACGCGACCTCGGCCAGCCTGCGGGGTGAACTTCCGCCCGTGCCAGCCACGGTGTTCGAGCAGACCACCATGGTGTACGAACTGGCATATGGCAAAGGGCTGACGCCATTTCTTCGCCTGGCGCGCAGTGCCGGTGTGCAAGGCATCGCCGACGGCGTGGGCATGCTGGCGGAGCAGGCTGCCGAGGCATTCGCGTGGTGGCGGGGCGTGCGCCCGGCGACTGCCTCAGTGATCGACAAGCTGGTGATCCCATTGACCTGAGCGGCTGGCACCACTTTTCTCAGCCGCAGCGGTGATCTGGGCACGCCGTCGCTGCGGTTCCTGATACAGGCGTCCCACCCCTGCTCGGAGACAAACCCATGAAACGCATCTTCATCAAGACCCTGCTGGCCACCGT